>JAKAZO010000009.1 GCA_021815825.1 Pseudomonadota bacterium | reverse complement strand
CCGTCCGGCTTCGCAGACCGCGCCGGGATCCTGTTCGTCGGCGCCATCCATGCGCTCGACTCGCCGAATTACGATGCTCTGGCCTGGTTCATCGAGGCCGTCCTGCCGCGTCTCGGCGCCGGCGCGCACCTCACCGTTGCGGGCTACGTCGCCCCCGGCATCAATCTGGCCCGGTTCGAGGGTGATCCTCGCCTCACCCTGCTGGGTGAGGTGGACGAACTCGCGCCGCTCTACGACCGCCACCGCATCGTCATCGCGCCAACGCGCTATGCCGCTGGCACCCCGTACAAGGCCTATGAGGCCGCCGCGCATGGCGTGCCGCTGGTGGCAAGCGAGCTGCTGCGCGGCCAGCTGGGCTGGCGGGACGGGACCGAGATTCTCGCCGCGCCCACCGGTGACGCGGCCGCGTTCGCCGAAAGCGTCGCGCGTCTGACCGAGACCCGGCGGCTCTGGGAACGGCTGCGGCGCGGCGCCCTGGCGCGGCTCGCGGCCGAAAATGGCGAGGCGGCGTTCCGCGCCCGCGTCGCCGCGGTGCTGGCATCCTGACCGCCCCGAAATGCAGGCGCATTTCAGGGGCAGGACCCCGGACGAGTCCGGAACTACTTGATCTTGGCTTCGCGGAAGGCGACGTGCTTGCGCACGACGGGGTCGTATTTCTTCAGCTCGAGCTTGCCGGTGGCGCTGCGGGTGTTCTTCTTCGTGACGTAGAAGTAGCCGGTATCAGCGGTCGAGACGAGCTTGATCTGAACGGTGTTGCTCTTGGCCATGGCGCGGGTCCTTTCGAGGCGCGCACCATGCGTACCGCCCTGCCCCCGGTCAAGAGGGTTTTCCTGCAAGCTCAGGGCGGCGTCGCCGGTCCGGCCGTGATCAGCGCGGCACGATAGGCGGCCGGGTTTTCGATCAGGAACCGCGCGGCCCGCAGATCGGCCTCGGTGCCCTCGGCCGCCGGACAGGCGTTGCGGATCTCCAGCATCTGCGCCAGCGGCAGCGGTGCGCGGGCGGCGTGGTGGCGGGCGAGCGCGGCCTGCATCGGCGCCACGCCCGTGGCGAGCGCGGCCATCGCCCGGCCCAGCGCCTCGGTGCCGAGCGAGGTGCAGAGCTGGGGCATCACGCCCAGCCCCTGGATCGGCCAGCCGCGCGGCGCCAGCACCCGGCTCCAGGTGACGAAGAGCTCGCCGCCGTCGGGAAGGGTCGTCACCGTCTGCACCTGGCCCTTGCCCAGCGTCGCGCTGCCGACCACCACCGCGCGGCCATCATCGGCGAGCGACGCGGCAAGCACTTCGGCCGCGCTGGCCGAGCGGCCATCGACCATCACCACCAGCGGCAGGCCGGGGGCAAGGTCCGTGCCGTCGGCGGTGAGGATGCGGTTGGCGGCGGGGTCCCGCCCCTCGGTCGTCGCCACCAGCCCGGTGCCGAGCAGCAGGCCCGCGGCATCGACAGCCTGGCTGAGCAGCCCGCCGCGATTGCCGCGCAGATCCAGCACGACGCCGCGCGGCGGCCGCTCGGCGTTGAGGTAGGTATCGAGCATCTCGGCCAACCGCCGCCCCGTGCCGCGATTGAACAGGCTGATGCGCAGCACCAGCAGATCCGCCTGACGATCGGCAAAGACCGCCTGAGGCGGCAACAACGCGCGCATCAGGCGCAGCGTGCGGGTGCGCCCATGCGGCGCGTGCAGGGTCAGCGCGACCTCGGTCTTCTCGGCGCCGTTGATCAGCGCCGCGACCGAAGCCGGATCCCGCGCGCGCACGACGGTGCCATCGACAGCGACGATGATGTCCCCGCTGCGGACACCGGCCGCCGCCGCCGGGCCGCCCTCCAGCACATCCTCGACCACGATTCGAGTGCCGCGCAGGGCGACGGTCATCCCGACGCTCGCCTGGCCTGCGCGGCGCGCCCGGTCGGTCTCGGCGGCACCGGGCGGCAGATAGCGCGAATATGGATCCAGGTGATTGAACAGCTCGTCGAAGAAGCTCTGGACGACACCCTGCGTCCCGGCGCGGCGAACGGCGGCGGAACTCTCGTAGGCGGCCTCCGCGACATCGGCCGCCAGTCGGCCCCAGGCGACCGCATCCGCCGGGTCCGGCGCCGGCACCGCGAGCAGGCGCTGCGGCGCGACCAGGCGGACCGGAGGAGCGGGCGGCTTCGGCGTGTCCGCCGCCACCTCGCGCGCCGCGCCGCCGGTGACGGCGATGTCCGGATCGAGCGCCGCGAGCCCTTGCAGACCCCACAGCGTCATCTCCGGAAGCGACACCGCCTCCAGCGTGCGGGGGGCGAGAAAGGCGAGCGCGGTGGCGAAAATCTCGGCCGCCAGGTCGGTCGTGAACCCCGCGGCGGCCTCGGCGCTCGCCGGACCGGCCGGCAGCAGCGCCAGCAGCACCGCCAGCGTCGCGATGCGCCCGAGCGGCAGCCCGCCTCGTTCAGCGCGCGCGCCTGCGCCCGCCGCGCGGACCGGCCGGAGGCCGCGGTCGAGCCGTATCCAGGAGATGGAATACCAGTCCGCCGGTGAGCGGGCTGGCCTCCGCCAGGCGTACCGCCACGCTTTCGGCCAGACGGTACACGCGCCCGCTCCGGCGGCCCGAAAGCGTCTGGGCAGGTTCGTCGAACGTCCAGAAATCATCGTGCATGGAGGAAAGAGGAACGATGCCGTTCGCACCGTTGGTTGTAACTGTGACGAAAAGACCGAAGCGTGTCACTCCGGAAATGCGCGCCTCGAATTGCGCGCCAAGCCGCTCTGCCATGAATGCGGCGAGGTAGCGCTCGATCGCGTCGCGCTCGGCGCTGGCGGCGCGCCGTTCGGTGGCGGTGATGTGCTCGGCGATGTCGGCGAGGCGGCCGCTCTCCTCCTGCGCCAGCGCCCCGGCGCCGAGGCCGAGCGCGCCGATGAGGGCGCGATGCACGAGCAGATCCGCATAGCGGCGGATCGGGCTGGTGAAGTGCGCGTAGCGCGTCAGGCCAAGGCCGAAATGGCCGATATTCTCGACCGCGTACTGCGCCTGCGCCTGGCTGCGCAGGACCATCTCGTTGGCGAGCGGCGCGGCCTCGTCGCCGGCGAGGGCGGCGAGCGCGCGATCGAGATCGCGCGGATGCACCCGCTCGCCTGGCGGCAGGGTCACGCCGAAGCCCTGCAGAAACGTGCGCAGGCCACGCAGCTTCTCCGGCGAGGGAGCGGCGTGGATGCGGTAGACGCAGGGTGCGCGCAGCCGCTCGAGCTCCTCGGCCGCGGCGACGTTGGCCAGCACCATGAACTCCTCGATCAGCCGATGGGAATCGAGCCGCGGGCGGGCGCGCACGTCGGCGACCTTGCCGTCCTCGCCCAGCCGCACCTGCCACTCCGGCAGATCGAGATCGAGCGTGCCCCGCGCGCGCCGCGCCGCCAGCAGGGCCCGGAACGCGCCATAGAGATGCTCGATGAGCCGCTCCGGCAGCCCAGGGGACGCGCACGCATCGGCGGCGTGCTGCACCTCCTCATAGGTCAGCCGCGCGGCGCTGCGCATCAGCCCGCGCCCGAAGCGGTGGCCCGTCTTGCGGCCCGCGGCATCGATGCGGAGTTCGGCGAACAGGCAGCCACGGTCCTCGCCCGGCCGCAGGCTGCACCAATGGTTGGAGAGCGCCTCCGGCAGCATCGGCACGACGCGATCGGGAAAATAGACCGAGTTGCCGCGCAGCCAGGCGGCCTGGTCCAGGGCCGTGCCGGGATGCACATAGTGGGCGACGTCGGCGATGGCGACGACGAGGCGGAACCCATCGCCGTCCGGCTCGGCAAACACCGCATCGTCGAAGTCGCGCGCGTCGGCGCCGTCGATGGTGATCAGCGGCACGGCGCGCAGATCCTCGCGCCCGCTCTCCGACACGGCGCGCGCGGCCGCCGCCTCGTCCAGCGCCGCGGCGGGGAATTCGTGGGGGATATGCAGGGCGTGCAGCGTGATCAGGCTGACCGAGCTGGCATCGCCGAGCCGGCCGAGCCGTTCGATGACCCGGGCCGGCTTGAGCCCCAGCCCGCCATGGGGCAGCGGGGCGGCGAGTACGATCTCGCCCGGCTCGGCGCCGCCGCTCTCCCCGAGCGGCACCTCCCACTCCGCCCGCGCGCGCCGGTCGGCGGGACGGATGCGCCCGGCCGCGGGCCGCCGATGCTCCGCCGGCGCCGCCTGGAACAGGCCGACGATGCGCCCCGGCATCGTCGTCAGACGCTTGAGGGTGCGCCCCTCGTAGCGGCCCGGACCGATCGGGCGCAGCCGCGCCAGCACCCGTTCGCCGGGGGCGAGCGCGGGCCGGCCGCGCGGCTCGGGCGCCATCAGGATCAGCGGTGGGGCGCCTGGCTCGCGCCAGGTGACGGGCCGGGCAAGCGCCTCGCCATCCGGATCCGTGCCGGTGACCTGGACCACCATCGCCTCCGGCAGCCTCCCGGGGCCGGTGAAGCGGCGATGCCCGGCCGGCGCCAGCACGCCTTCGGCGGCGAGCGACTTCAGCAGGTCGCGCAGCTCGCCGCGCTGGCTGGCGTGAAGGCCGAACTCGCGCGCGATCTCGCGCTTGCCGATGCGTCCGGGGGCGGTGGCGATGAAGCGGCGGATCTCCTCCCGGCTGGGGAAGGCGGGCGGGGTTGCGCGCGGGGCGCGACGCGCCACTTCAGCCCGCCGCCCGGCGCCGCGCCGGCTTCGCCTTCGGCTTGGCCTTCGTCTTCGCCTTCGGCGTGGGCTTGGCGGCCGGCTTCGCCTTGGCTGCGGCCTTTGGCGCCGCTTCGGCCGACGGTTGGGCCTTCTTGCCGCTCCGCGGCGACGCGGCCTTGCCGCCCCGCGGTTGGGCACCCTTGCGCCCCTTCGGCTTCAGCTGCTTGCCCTTGGCGGCGAGCAGGGCCACCGCCTCGTCGAGCGTGATCGTCTCCAGCGTTGCCTCGCGCGGCAGATTGGCCACCGTCTGGCCGTGCTGGGCATAGGGGCCGAACCGCCCTTTGCGCACGATCACCGCCGCGCCGTCCTTGGGGTGCGGGCCGAGCGAGCGGACCGAGGCCAGCTTCTTGGCCAGCACATCCACGGCGCGGTTGAGCCCAACCGTCAGAACATCGTCGTCCGGGTCGAGCGAGGCGAACACGGCGCCCATGCGCACATAGGGACCGAAGCGCCCGAGCCCGGCCTCGATCGGCTCCCCGGTCTCGGGATGCACGCCGACCGCGCGCGGCAGGGAGAGCAGGCCGAGGGCCTGGTCCAGCGTCATCTGTTCGCCGTCCATGCCGCGCGGCAGCGAGGCACGCTTCGGCTTGCGTTTCTCCTCGCCCTCGCCCTGCTGGACATAGAGCCCGTAGGGACCGCGCCGGACGCTGACCTCCTCGCCGGTGGCCGGGTCGTGGCCGAGCGTGCGGGTGCCGTCCTTCAGCGTCGGCTCGTCCTCGGCGCCGCCCTCGACCGCCAGCTTGCGGGTATATTGGCAGGTCGGATAGTTCGAGCAGCCGATGAAGCTGCCATAGCGGCCGAGCTTGAGCCCGAGCCGGCCGGTGCCGCAGGCGAGGCAGGCGCGCGGATCCGAGCCATCGGGGCGCGGGGGAAAGAAATGCGGGCCGAGATCGGCATCGAGCGCGGCGATCACGTCGCTGATCTTGAGGTCGCGGGTCTGCTCGACGGCGTGGGAGAACTCGTCCCAGAAGGCGCGCATCACATCGCGCCAGCCGGCGCGGCCGCCGGAGATGTCGTCGAGCTGCTCCTCCAACGCGGCGGTGAAGCCGGTATCGACGTAGCGGTTGAAGAAGCTGACCAGGAACGCGGTCACCAGCCGTCCGCGATCCTCGGGAACGAAGCGCCGCTTGTCCAGGCGGACATAGTTGCGCTCCTGCAGCACGGTCAGGATCGACGCATAGGTGGAAGGCCGGCCGATGCCGAGCTCCTCCATTTTCTTCACCAGCGAGGCCTCCGAATAGCGCGGCGGCGGCTGGGTGAAGTGCTGGGTGGCGGCGACCTCGCCGGTCGCGAGCCGGTCGCGCTCGGCCATCGGCGGCAGCACCCGCCCCTCCTCCTCGCCATCGGCGGCGATGTCGTCGCGATCTTCGCGGTAGAGCTTGAGGAAGCCGTCGAAGGCGACGGTCGAGCCGGTCGCGCGCAGCACCGTGCCGGCGTCGGCGATGTCCACCGCGACCTGGTCGAGCTCGGCCGAGGCCATCTGCGAGGCCATGGCGCGCTTCCACACCAGTTCATACAGCCGCCGCTGGTCGTGGTTGAGGTGGCCGGCGACGGCGTCGGGCGTGCGCGCGACGTCGGTCGGGCGGATCGCCTCATGCGCCTCCTGCGCGTTCTTGGCGCGCGAGGTGTATTGGCGCGCCGACGCGGGCACGTAGTCGGGGCCGAATTCGGCCCGCACCTGCTCGCGGATCGCCTCGATCGCCTCGCGCGCCATCTGCACGCCGTCGGTCCGCATGTAGGTGATCAGCCCGACCGTATCGCCGCCGATATCGACGCCCTCGTAGAGCTGCTGCGCCAGGCGCATCGTCGCCTGGGCGCCGAAGCCGAGCTTGCGCGCGGCCTCCTGCTGCAGCGTCGAGGTCGTGAACGGCGCCGGCGGGTTGCGGCGGACGCGCTTCTTCTCGACCGTGCGGACCGCGAACCGCCCGGCCTCCACGGCGCGCTTCGCCGCCAGCGCCTGCGCCTCGGTGACGAGGTCGAACTGGTCCAGCTTCTTGCCGTCGAGATGGGTCAGGCGCGCGGTGAACGCCGCCCCGGCCGGGGTGGTGAACCCCGCCTCGACGGTCCAGTATTCGCGCGCGCGGAACGCCTCGATCTCGGCTTCGCGCTCGCAGATGAGCCGGAGCGCCACCGATTGCACCCGTCCGGCGCTGCGGCTGCCGGGCAGCTTGCGCCACAGCACCGGAGAGAGGGTGAAGCCGACGAGATAGTCCAGCGCGCGGCGGGCGAGATAGGCCTCGATCAGCGGCTGGTCGAGCGCGCGCGGATGGGCGATGGCGGCGCGGATGGCACTGCGGGTGATCTCGTTGAAGGTGATGCGGCGGACCTCGACGCCCTTGAGCGCGCGCGCCTCCTCCAGCATGGCGCGGACGTGCCAGGAAATGGCCTCGCCCTCGCGGTCCGGGTCGGTGGCGAGATAGAGCGTCTGCGCGCCCTTGAGCGCACGGGCGATGGCGGTGATCTGGCGCTGGCCGCGCTCGTCGGCGGCCCAGTCCATGGCGAAATCCTGCTCCGGCCGCACGCTGCCATCGCGCGGCGGCAGATCACGGACATGGCCGAAGCTCGCCAGGACGGTGAAGCGGTCGCCGAGGTATTTGTTGATGGTTTTCGCCTTGGCGGGGGATTCGACGACGACAACGTCCGGCATGGAGCCCCTAGCGGAAGGTGGAGTAAGGCGGGTCGGCGATACGCGCGACGCGGTTGCCGGGCAATGTCTCGACGCGCCCGGCGAGTTCCAGTTCCAGCAGCACCGCGATCACCGCGGTGGCAGGGAAGTGACAGCGGCGGATGAGTTCGTCAACCGAGACGGGTGCGGCGTCGAGCAGATCAGGTATATCCGTGCGTGCTCGTGCCATCACCGCGGGCCCCGGGTCGGGCTCCGGCGCCGTCGGCGCGAAGCCCGGCGCCCCCTCGGCGAAGCCGCGCACACCGCGGCGGAACAGCGGCAGACGGCCGACCCCCTCGCGCGCCGGATGGTCGGGCAGGTTGTCGAGCACGTCGGCGGCGGTCTCGGTCAGCGTCGCGCCCTGGCGGAGGAGGTCGTTGCAGCCCCTGGCGCGAGGGTCGAGCGGCGAGCCGGGCACGGCGAAAATCTCCCGCCCTGCCTCCTGGGCCAGGCGCGCCGTGAGCAGGCTGCCCGAGCGGGGCGCCGCCTCGACCACGACGCAGCCCAGCGCGAGCCCGGCGATCACCCGGTTGCGGCGGGGAAAGTGCCGCGCCTGCGGCGCGGTGCCGAGCGGCGCCTCGCTGAGCACGGCGCCCTGGCCGGCGATCACCGCCTGCAGCCCGGCATGCTCCGGCGGATAGGGACAGTCCAGCCCGCCGGCGACGGCGGCGACGGTCCGGCCGGCGGCGGCGCGCAACGCACCGCGATGTGCCGCCGCATCCACCCCGCGCGCGAGGCCGGAGACGACGACGAGCCCGGCGCTCGCCACCCCCTCGGCGAGGAGCTCGGCCATCCGGCTGCCATTCACCGAGGCGTTGCGCGCGCCCACCAGCGCCACCGCCCGGGCGCTGAGCGCGCTGACATCGCCGAGCACGGCGAACAGCGGCGGCGCATCGGCCAGCAGCGCGAGCAGCGGCGGATAGTCCGGCTCGCCCTGCACCAGCAGCCGGCCGCCGATCGCGGCCACCGCCGCCTCCTCGCGCGCGGCGTCGGCGGCCGACGGGACCCGGGGCGCCCTGCCCCGCCCGCCGGCGCGCGCCAGTTCCGGCAGCGCGGCGATGGCGGCCTCGGCCTGACCGTAGCGGTCCAGCAGGCGGCGGAACGCGATCGGGCCGACGCCCTCGGCCCGGGCGAGCCGGATCCGCCCGGCCCGCTCGCCCGGGCTCATCGGCCAGCCCCGATGCGTGGTTCCGTGCCCGCGAGCAGGCGGCGGATATTTTCGGCGTGGCGGACAAAGACCAGCGCGGCGATGATCAGCGCCAGTACCGCCCCGGCCAGACCGGAGACCGAAGCCGCGACCACCGGGGCGATGGCGAAGGCGCCCAGCGCGGCGGCCGAGGAGATGCGGGTCAGCCGCGCCAGCGCGAGCCAGGTGGCGGCGGCCGCGAGCCCCGCCCAGGGCAGCGCGGCGAGCAGCACGCCGAGCCCGGTCGCGACCCCCTTGCCGCCGCGGAAGCCGAGCCAGACCGGGAAGAGATGGCCGAGCACGGCGCCCAGCCCGGCCACGAGCCCGGCGCCGCCGCCGGCGAAGCCGGCCGCGAGCAGCACCGCCGCCGCACCCTTGGCGCCGTCCAGCACCAGGGTCGCCGCCGCCAGGCCCCGCCGGCCGGTCCGCAGCACATTGGTGGCGCCGATATTGCCCGACCCGATGCGGCGGATATCGCCGAGCCCGGCGGCTCGGGTCAGCAGCAGCCCGAACGGGATCGAGCCGAGCGCGTAGCCGACCACCAGAGCGACGAGGAGGGGCACCGCACTCATCCGAACACGCGCCGCCCGGCCTTCCAGGTGCCGGTGACCACGCCCTCCAGCGGGCGACCGTCGAAGGGCGTGTTCTGCGCCTTGCCCGGCAGCGCCCCGGCGGCGACGCGCCAGGCGCGGTCGGGGGCAAACAGGCAGAGATCGGCCGGCGCGCCGCGCGCCAGGCGGCCGGCCTCGGCGCCGAGCAGCGCCGCCGGCGCGGCGGTGAGCAGGGACAGCGCGCGGGCGAGATCGAGCGCGCCGCCATGCACCTGCGCCAGGGTCACGCCGAGCAGCGTGGCGAGCCCGGCCCCGCCGGGCGCGGCCTGGGCGAAGGGCAGGCGCTTGTCGTCGGCGTCGCGCGGCTGATGGTCCGAGGCGATGGCGTCGATGGTGCCATCGGCCAGCGCCGCGACCACGGCGAGCCGGTCCGCCTCGCCGCGCAGCGGCGGCGACAGTTTGGCGTAGGTGCGGAAATCGCCGATCGCGGTCTCGTTGAGATCGAAATAGGGCGGCGCGGTGTCGCAGGTCACCGCCAGGCCGCGCGCCTTCGCGGCGCGGATCAGGTCGAGCGCCTCGCCGGTCGAGACATGGGCGAAGTGCAGCGCGCCGCCGGTGAGTTCGGCGAGCCGGATGTCGCGCGCCACCTGCATCGCCTCGGCGCAGGCGGGGATCGCGGGCAGGCCGAGCCGCGTCGCCAGCTCGCCCGAGGTCGCCGCGCCGCCCTCGGCCAGGCTCGGCTCCTCCGGGTGCTGGACGATGCGCGCGCCGAGCGCGCGGGCATAGGCGAGGGCCCGCTGCATCAGCCGGGCCGGACCGATGGCGCGGGCGCCGTCGGTGAAGGCGACCGCACCGGCCTCGCGCAGCAGCCCGAGCTCCGCCATCTCCTCGCCGCGGCAGCCGCGGGTCAGCGCGCCGTAGGGCAGCACGGTCAGGCTGCCGGTCGCCTCGCCGCGCATGCGCAGGAAATGCACCAGCGCCGGATCATCGATCGCCGGCCGGGAATCCGGCAGCGCCGCGAGGGTGGTGATCCCACCCGCGGCGGCGGCCTCGGCGGCGGACTCCAGCGTCTCGCGGTATTCGAAGCCGGGCTCGCCGAGGGCCACGCGCATATCGACCAGGCCCGGGCACAGCACGCCGCCGGCGCCATCGATGACCACCGCGCCGTCCGGCCGCGCGTGCGGGCCGGGACCGAGATCGGCGATGCGCCCGGCGCGCACGAGCAGCTCGCCCGGCGCGTCGAGCCCGCTCGCCGGGTCGAGCAGGCGGACGCCGGTGAAGACGAGCGGCGGCGGCTCAGGCAGCATGCCGCCTCGCGGCCCGGGCGAGCGTGTCGAGCACCGCCATGCGCACGGCCACCCCCATCTCGACCTGCTCCTTGATGACGCTGCGCGCCGGATCGTCGGCGATGGCGCTGTCGATCTCGACCCCGCGGTTCATCGGTCCGGGATGCATCACCAGCGCGTCGGGGCGGGCGGCGGCGAGCTTGTCCGCGTCCAGCCCCCAGAAGCGGAAATATTCGCGCGCGCTCGGCACCAGCCCGCGCACCATGCGCTCGGTCTGCAGCCGCAGCGCCATCACCGCGTCGACCCCGGCGAGGCCGGCGGACATGTCGTGGAAGACCTCGACGCCGAGCCGGCCGATCTCGGCCGGGATCAGCGTCGGTGGACCGATCACCCGCACGCGCGCGCCGAGCGCGCCGAGCAGATGGATGTTGGAGCGTGCGACCCGCGAATGGGCGATGTCGCCGCAGATCGCCACCGTCAGTCCGGCGATGCGGCCCTTGCGGCGGCGGATGGTGAGCGCATCGAGCAGCGCCTGCGTCGGGTGCTCGTGGGTGCCGTCCCCGGCATTGATCACGGCCGCGTCCACCTTCCGCGCCAGCAGGCTGGGCGCGCCGGACTGGCCGTGGCGCACCACCAGGAGGTCGCAATGCATCGCGTTCAGCGTCGCCGCCGTGTCGAGCAGCGTCTCGCCCTTGTTCACGCTGGAGGTGGCGACCGCCATGTTGATCACGTCCGCGCCGAGCCGCTTGCCGGCGAGCTCGAAGCTGGTGCGGGTGCGGGTACTGTCCTCGAAGAACAGGTTGATCAGCGTGCGTCCGCGCAGAAGGTCGCGCTGCGTCTTGCCGGAGCGGTTGAGCAGCGCGTAATTCTCGGCGAGGTCGAGCAGGCTCAGAATCTCCGGCGGCTGCATGCCTTCGATGGCCAGCAGATGGCGTCTCGCCGACCCGCTCATGCTGCGCCGCCGCCCACCTGCACCGTTTCCTCCCCTGCCGCCTCCGCCTTCATGCCGCCACCGCCAGGATCCGGGCAAGCGATTCGTCGCGCCCGAGCGCGGCCAGCGTGGCGTCGATGCCCGGGCTGGTGGTGGAACCGGTCAGCGCCGCGCGCAGCGGCTGGGCCACCTGGCCGAGCTTGCGCCCGGTGCTCTCGGCGAACTGGCGCAGCGTGGCATCGAGGGCGGTGGCGACGAACTCGCTGGCGGCGAGATGCGGGGCCAGCGCGCCGAGCATCGCGCGCGCCTCCGGGGTCAGCAGCGCAGCGGCTTTGGGGTCCAGCGGCAGCGGTGTCTTGCGTGCCAGAAACGCCGCATTATCAGCCAGATCAACAAATGTCTTCGCTCGATCTTTCAGCCCTGGCATGAGCGCCGCGATGCGCGCCCGCGCCGCCGAGTCGAGGCTGAGATCGTCGCGCCCGGCCAGCCGCTCCACCACCTCGGCGGTGAGACGCTGATCCTCGGCGCGACGGAGCCAGACACCGTTGAGATGGGTCAGCTTGGCGTAGTCCATGCGCGAGGCGGCACGGCCGACGCCGTCGAGATCGAACAGCCTGATCGCCTCCTCGCGGCTGATCACTTCCTCGTCGCCATGGCCCCAGCCGAGCCGCAGCAGGTAGTTGCACACCGCCTCCGGCAGGAAGCCCTGGGTGCGGAACTCGAGCACGCTGACGGCGCCGTGGCGCTTGGAGAGCTTGGCGCCGTCGGCGCCATGGATCAGCGGGATATGGGCGAAATGCGGCGGCTCCCAGCCCATCGCCTGATAGATCTGGACCTGGCGGAACGTGTTGGTGAGGTGGTCGTCGCCGCGGATGACATGGGTGATGCCCATGTCGTGATCGTCGACGACGACGGCGTGGAGATAGGTCGGCGTGCCATCGCTGCGCAGCAGGATGAGATCGTCGAGCTCGCTGTTGGCAACCCGCACTTCACCCTGGACGAGATCCCGGACCACGGTCTCGCCCTCGCGCGGCGCCTTGAGCCGGATCGCCGGCATGACGCCGGGCGGCGCCTCGGCCGGATCGCGGTCGCGCCAGCGCCCGTCATAGCGTGGCGGGCGACCTTCGGCGATGGCGCGCTCGCGCATCGCCTGCAGCTCCTCGGCCGTGCAGTAGCAGGGATAGGCGTGGCCGGCGGCGAGCATCGCTTGCGCCGCCTCGGCGTGGCGGGCGGCGCGGGTGGACTGGTAGAGCGGTGGCGCGTCCGGGATCAGCCCGAGCCAGGCCAACCCGTCCAGGATGACGCGGGTGGCTTCCTCCGTGCTGCGGGCGCGGTCGGTGTCCTCGATGCGCAGATGGTATTCGCCGCCATGGTGGCGGGCGTAGAGAAAATTGAACAACGCGGTGCGCGCGCCGCCGATATGCAGCATGCCGGTCGGGCTCGGCGCGAAGCGGGTGCGGACGGTCATCAGCGACGCCTGTTCCTGTGACGGAGCGGCGTTCTACGGCCCTGATCCGCCCATCCGCAAGCGAATTCCCGGGATACTAGCTCTTTGTTTTCAGTGGTCTGCTCATCCCTGAAATGCAAGCCTATTTCAGGCGCAGGACACTGGACCGACTCGCCGCTCAGTGCATCCGGCTCACCATGCCGAGCGGCGACATCATGGTGTCGGTGTCCTGCACATGCAGCATCGCCGTCTGCGGCATCATCGCCACGCCATGCGCCAGCCCCTCGCCGCTGGCCTGCATCGGGACCAAACTGAGCTGCACTTCGCCCTTGCCCATCGGTACCGCGGACCAGCGGCCGCTGACCGCGCTCGATGTGCCGCCGGCGCCGCCGGTCATTCGGTAGGACCCATCCATGGCCAGCTCGGCGGTCATCGTCCCGGCCGCGGTCTGCACGCGCCAGAAGCCGCGCAGGAAGCGCGCCAGCGTCTCGCCGCCCTTGTTGGGATCGTCCAAACCGGAATCGTCCGCGCGGGCCGAGACCGTGGCGACCATGGCGGGGGCGTGGCGGCGGAAGACCTTATAAATTTGCCCCATCAGCTCGTGGCACATGGTCACCGAGCCGTCCTTGGTATCGTAAAAGGCATTGATGACACCGCAGTCCCGGAAGATGATCTTGGTGTCGCGCGGCAGCACTTCGAGGTTGGAGATGGTGGCGGCAATCGCCTCGAAGCCGCCGCCGCGCTGGAGCATCGCCGAAAGCCGGGCGGCGAGCGGGTCGGCGGCCGGACGCCACTCGACGCTGACGCGCCCGCCCGGTGTATTCGCGGGCAGGTCGCCGGGGAAATCGGGATCGGCGTTGCGGCGGCGGTGCGGGCGCAGCAGCGCCGCCCAGGCGGCATGCCGGTGGCGCTCGTCGGTGACACAGCGTTCGCGGCGCCGCGGCGGGATGTTGCCGACCTCCATGACCCCGGCAAAGCTCTGCGGATACGCGCCGTAGAGATCGCAGACGAACAGGCCGAAGCGGCGCAGGTCGGGCGAGTGCTCGTCGTACCAGGGCGAGGGATCGTGCCGTGCCTCCTCGTCCTCGGCGAGGTAGAGCCAGAGGCGCGCGGCGGCGAGCGCCATCGGTGTCAGATGCATGGGATCCGGACGGATGGTGTCGATGAAGCTCATCGCCGCGAACTCGTCGGCGACATCCTCGTCCGGACCGGTGACCGGCAGGTTCAGCTCGCCGACCATGAAATGGCCGAACTCGTGGGCGAAGATGCCAACCATTGCGCTGACCGCATCGACCAACACCGGATCGGCCAGCGCCGCGTCGCCCGCCATCATCGCGCTGGCGTGGCTCGTCTGCATCGCCGGACGGGCGTTGCTGGACTGAACCGCCGGGACGGCGTTGCTGGACTGCGCCGCCGGAACGGCGCTGGTGGGCGAGGCCGCGCCGCCCTCCTCCGCCTGTGCGGGGACGAGCGCCAACGCTGCCAGCGCCGAGAAGACTACCGTCAGCCGCGTCATCAGCCGCATCGCCGCCTCCATGTCTGCCGCAGCTATACGAATGAACCCACCGCGCGGATACACCGATGCGGATACAGAGCTCGGCCGGCCCATGGCAGTCGTCGCCTGCGCGCGCCCTCTGGCGCGGCCCCGGCGCGACGCGTTACTGTGCGGTCGGACTGCAACCAGAGGTTGGCCCAGTGAGGGGTATCGCGCTCGCTCTCCCGGCCGGCGAGGACACGCGCGCGGGTGAGCGCGCGCTGGCGCTTTGGCACGCGCTGCTCGCCGCCGAGCGCGGCCGCTTCGCGCTCTGGCTGCCGGTGTTCATGGGCGCTGGCGACGCCCTCTACTTCACGCTGCGCGCCGAGCCGCCGGGCTGGCTCGGCGCGGCCGCCTTCGCCGCCGCCTTCGCCGCCTGGCTGCTGCTCGGCGCGCGGCCGATCGCGCGCGCAGGAGCTGCCGCGGTCGCCGCCGCCGCGCTCGGCTTCGCGGCCGCAGAACTCGCCGCCGCCCGCGCCCCTGCCCTGCCAGACCTGCCGACCCACGCCGTCACGCTCACCGGCACGGTGGTCGCCGTCGAGCCGCTGCCCGCCGGCCGGCGCGTCACGATCGGGGGCGCGCAACTCACTGAGGACGCGCCGGCGCTTGCGCGCAGCCTGCGCATTCGGCTGCGGACCGAGGACGAGACGGCGCTGGCCACCGGCGACCGGTTGCGTCTGCGTGCCATGGTTCGCCCGCCCCCGCCGCCAGCCTATCCCGGCGCCTGGGACCTGCAGCGGGATGCCTATTTCGGCCGCATCGGCGGCTACGGCTATGCGCTCGGGCCGGCCGAGCGGCTCAGCAGCGGCGGGACGGAGGGCTGGGCGGCGCGGGTGCAGGCGCTGCGCGAGGCGATCGCCGCGCGCGTCGGCGCGGTGCTGCCGAACGCGCGCGGGTCGATCGCGACCACGCTGCTGACCGGCTTCACCGCCGGCATCGCCCCGGCGGACCGCGCCGCCTTCCGCGATTCCGGCCTCGCCCACCTGCTGGCCATCGCCGGCCTGCATATCGGCATCGTCATGGGCTTGCTGATGGGCGCCGCCCGGCTGGCGCTGGCGGCCTGGGAACATGCCGCGCTGCGCTGGCCGACCAAGCCGATCGCCGCGCTCGTGGCGCTGGCCGGCGGCGGTTTCTACATGGTGCTCACCGGCATGCACGTGCCGATCCTGCGCAGCTTCGCCATGGCCTCCCTGTTCACCCTGGCGCTGCTGGCCGGGCGCCGCGCGGTCTCGCTGCGCGGGCTCGCGCTGGCGATGGCGACCGTGCTCCTGCTGGAGCCGGCCGAGATCACCGGCGTCAGCTTCCAGATGAGCTTTTCTGCCGTGCTGGCGCTGATCGCCGGCTATGAGCGCATGCGCCCGGCGCTCATCCGCCTGCACGGCAACGGCCATCCTGGGCGGCGGTTCCTGCTGCATCTCGCCGGGCTGGCGCTGACCAGCCTGCTCGCCGGCAGTGCCTCGGCGCCCTTCGCCGCCTATCATTTCGGCCAGATCCAGCTCTATTTCATCATCGCCAACATGATCGCCGTGCCGCTCACAGCGCTGTGGGTGATGCCGGCGGGAATGGTGGCGCTGGCGCTGATGCCGTTCGGACTCGAACGGCTGGCGCTGGTGCCGATGGGCTGGGGCGTGGAGGCGGTGCTGTTCGTCGCCAGGACCGTGTCCGCCTTGCCGGTCGCGACCCTGAAAGTGCCGCATCTGCCGCTGACGGGGCTCTGCCTGCTGGCGCTGGGCATGGCTTGGCTCGGGCTCTGGCGCAGCCGGCTCCGCCTGGTCGGGGTGCCGCTGATCCTGGCCGGGCTCGCCACGCCGCTGCTGGTCCGCCCGCCGGACATCCTCGTCTCGGCCGACGCACGGCTGATCGCGCTGCGCGCGCCCGGCGCGGTCTATGTCGCCGCGGCGCCCGGCGCGGCGCGGTTCACGCTGGAGAGCTTCGAACAGTTCTGGGCCGCCGGGCGGGCGCGCCCGATCAGCGTCGGCGCCAGCGAGGCACCGGACGCGATCCGCTGCACGGCCGAATACTGCCTGCTCCGCGCCCGCCCGGGCGGGCCGGCGGCGCTGCTCGTCACCGGCGAAGGCCAGGTGACAGGCTGCGATGAGGCGATGGTGATGCTCTCGGCCGAGCGCGCCCGCGGCCGGTGTCTCGATCCTCCACCCTGGCCGCGGCTGATCGACCGCATCACCGTCTGGCGCCAGGGCGCGCAGGCGATCTGGCTCGACCCGGCCGGACTGCGCGTGCTCACGGACCGCGCCTGGCGCGGCAACCGTCCCTGGGTTCCGCCGGAGCCCGTGTGGCGCCGTCGCGCCTATCCGCCGCGCCGGCCCTTCGGCGCCGTCAGTAGCGACGCAGCAGCGCCACCAGCCGCCCCTGCACCTTGACCCGCTCGGCCGGAAGGATGCGGGTCTCGTAGCGCGCATTCGCCGGTTCCAGCGCCACCGAATTGCCGCGCCGGCGCAGGCGCTTCAGCGTCACCTCGGCCTCGTCCACCAGCGCCACCACGACCTGGCCGTTCTCCGCCGTCTCGCCCTTGCGGATGATGACCGTATCGCCGTCCAGGATGCCGGCCTCCTCCATCGAATCGCCGGCCACCTGCAGCGCGTAGTGCTCGCCGCCGCCGAGCATGGCGAGCGGCACCTCGATCTGCGCCCCCGATTCCCGCAGCGCCTCGATCGGCAGGCCGGCCGCGATGCGGCCATAGAGCGGCAACTGCACCGCCGGCGCCTCGTTCGCCGCCCGCACGCCGGCGAGCCGCGGCGAGAAATCACCACGGATCACATTGGCGCTGAACCCCTGCGCCGCCTGCTGACCGGCACGCGGCTCGGCCGCCGCCTCACTCGCGCGCACCACGGCGTCATCGGGCAGCCGCACCACTTCCAACGCGCGGGCGCGGTGGTGGCGCCGCTGCAGAAAGCCGCGCTCCTCGAGCGCGGAGATCAACCGATGGATGCCGGACTTGGACTTCAGCCGCAGCGCCGATTTCATCTCCTCGAAACTCGGCGAGAATCCGGTGGATTTCAGGTAGCCGTCGATGAACATCAGCAGCTCGTGCTGCTTGCGCGTGAGCATGGCGGAGCCCTTTCCCGACCGCGGCACGGCTGCCAAATTTGGAACAAAGCAGCAACCGACGGCTGTTCTATATTGGTTCGCCCCGGCCCGTCAAGCCTACGGCGTCGCCAGGCCTGAAAAATCAGCGCGCTACGCGCGGGGTCAGTATGAACGTGCTCCGCGCTGGTCAGTATGAACGCGCTCCGCGCGCGGGTCAGAGCCCCAGCGCGGCCAGCACCAGCACCTCGGCGGGCTCGCCCGCGGCGGCGGGGGGCGCGTGCGGGGCGCGCAGGATCAGGCAGTCCGCCCGGGCGAGCAGCTTCAGCATCGCCGAATCCTGCGTCTCGAAGGCGGTCGCGACGAGCTCGCCGGTGTCATCGGCGGCCAGCGCGGCGCGCAGGAAATCCGCCCGATGGTCGTTGGCGCGCAGCGGCGCACCGAGCCGGGCGGTGCGAGTGGGGAGCGCAGTCTCGGCCAGGCCGCCGAGGCGGGCGAGCGCGGGGACCAGGAACAGCAGCGCGCAGACCATCGCCGAGACCGGATTGCCCGGCAAGCCGAGCACCGGCGCGGCGCCGATCCGCCCGAACATCAAGGGTTTGCCCGGCCGCATGGCGATGCGCCAGAAATCGACCACCAATCCGCGCGCGGCCAGCGCCGGCTGCACCAGATCATGATCGCCAACGCTCGCCCCGCCGGTGGTAACAAACAGGTCGCACCCGGCGGCGGCGTCCGCGGCCGCGGCGATGGCTGCCGGGTCGTCGCCGGCCTTCGGCAGTACCGTCGGCACGCCGCCGGCGCGCTGCACCAGGGCGGCGAGCGCATGGGCGTTGGAACTGACGATGCCGCCGGGCGGAATCGGCTCGCCGGGCAGCGCCAACTCATCCCCCGTCGCCAAAATTGCCACGCGCGGGCGGCGATGCACCATGAGCCAGGGATGGTTTGCCGCCGCGGCGAGGCCGATATCCCGCGGACCCAGCCGCCGCCCTGCCGGCACCACCTCCTCGTCCGCGGCGAAGTCCTGACCCTTGCGCCGGATGTGCCTGCCCGGCCGCGCCGCCTCGAGCAGGGTCACGATCTCGCCCTCCCGGCGCGCGTCCTCCTGCAGCAGCACCGTGTCGGCGCCCTCGGGCACGAGGCTGCCGGTGAACAGGCGCACCGCCTGGCCGGGCCCGACCGTGCCGATGAAGGGATGGCCCGCCGGCGCGGTGCCGATCACCCGGAGCGAAGCCCCCGCCGCCCCATCCACGCCGCGGATGGCGTAGCCGTCCATCGCCGAGACATCGGCCGGTGGCTGGGTCAGGCGCGCGCGCACCGGGCCGGCGGTGACCCGCCCGAGCGCCTCGGCGAGCGCCACGGTCTCCGGCGGCGTCGGCGCAAGACCGGCCAGGATGCGAGCGCGCGCCGCTTCGACGCTGATCATGTCGCCTCACTCCTGCGTGAATTCGCCGGACTTGCCGCCCGATTTATGCACCACCCGCAGCGCCTCGATCCGCATGCCGCGATCGACCGCCTTGCACATGTCATAGACCGTGAGCGCGGCGACCGAGGCAGCGGTCAGCGCCTCCATCTCGACCCCGGTGGGGCCGGTCGTGCGGACCGTCGCCGCGATCTCGACCGCATCCGGGGGCGCAAGGGAGAGATCGACCGCGACCGCGCTCAGCGCCAGCGGATGGCAGAGCGGGATGAGATCGGCCGTGCGCTTGGCCGCCATGATGCCGGCCAGCCGGGCGACGCCGAGCACGTCGCCCTTCTTCGCGCTGCCCTCGGCGATCATCGCCAGCGTCGCCGGCAGCATCACCACCCGCGCCCGCGCCGTGGCGCTGCGCACCGTGGCCGGCTTGGCCGAGACGTCGACCATCGCCGCGTTGCCGGCGGCGTCGAAATGGGTGAGCCGGCCGCTCATGCCGCCTCGCCGCGTAGCGCCCGCGTCGCCGCGGCGACGTCCGCCTGGCGCATCAGGTGCTCGCCGACGAGGAAGCCGAGCACGCCGCGCGCGCGCAGCGCCGCGATGTCGGCGTACGAGCGGATGCCGCTCTCCGCGATCGGCACCCGCTCGGGTGGAATTTGCGGCGCCAGCGCCTGCGAGACGCCGAGATCGGTCGTCAGGGTGCGCAGATTGCGGTTGTTGATGCCGATGAGGTCCGTCGGCAGCCCGAGCGCGCGGTCGAGCTCGGCCTGATCGTGCACCTCGGCGAGCACATCCATGTCCAGCGAGCGCGCCAGTTCGCCGAGTTCCAGCGCCTCGGCGTCGGTCAGCGCGGCGAGGATGAGCAGGATGCAATCCGCGCCCATCGCTCGGCTCTCATGGACCTGCCAGGGATCCAGGATGAAATCCTTGCGCAGCACCGGCAGATCGACGGCGTCGCGGGCGGCGCGCAGATGCGCCGGCTCGCCCTGGAAATAGGGCGTGTCGGTGAGCACGGAGAGGCACACCGCGCCGCCGTCCCGATAGGCGCGGGCGAGCGCCGGCGGGTCGAAATCCGGCCGGATCAGGCCACCCGAGGGTGAGGCCTTCTTGATCTCGGTGATCAGCGCCACCCCGCCACGCGCCGCCGCCGCCTTGATCGCCCGGCCGAAACCGCGCGGCGGCGTGGCGGCGGCGATCTCGGACTTCAGCGCGGCCAGTGGCGTCGCCTGCTTGCGCCGGGCGGTCTCGGTGCGGGTATCGGCGCAGATCCGCGCCAGCATGTCGGGCATGGGCACGGCGGGGGGGGACGCGTTCATCAAGTATCCTCGTCGAACATCGCTCAGCAGGATGCCAGGGGTGCGGCGGCGCGCAAGCGGTCCAGCGCGGCCAGGGCAGCGCCGGCATCGATCGCCGCCGCCGCCAGGCCGGCGCCCTCGGCCAGGTCGGCGGCGCGCCCGGCGATGATGAGGGCGGCGGCCGCGTTGAGCAGCACCGTGTCGCGGTACGCCCCGGCAGCGCCGCGCAGCAACGCCTCCAGTGCGGCGGCGTTCTCGGCGGCGTCACCGCCGCGGATGGCGCTGACCGGCGCCGGCGCCAGCCCCGCCGCTTCGGCACGGACGGTGAACCGACTGAGCCGCCCCCCTGCCAGCTCCACGACCTGGTTCTCGCCGGCCAGGGCCAGCTCGTCGAGCCCCTGGCCGTGCACCACCCAGCAGCGCTCGGTTCCGAGTTCGCGCAACGCGAGGGCCATCGGCTCCGCCCAGGCAGGATCGAACACGCCGATGAGCTGGCGCGGCACCGAGGCGGGGTTGGCCAGCGGCCCGAGCAGATTGAAGATCGTGCGGGTGCCGAGTTCGACGCGCGGGCCGGCGGCATGGCGCAAGGCGGCGTGGTGGCGCGGGGCGAAAAGAAAGACGCACCCGGCCTGCGCCAGAATTCCCGCCAGCCGGTCGGTCGGCACATCGACATCGACGCCGAGCGCGCCCAGCACGTCCGCCCCTCCCGTGCGCGAGGACAGCGCCCGGTTGCCGTGCTTGGCCACCGGCACACCAAGCCCGGCCAGCACGAACACCACCGCCGTGGAGACATTGAGCGTGCCGGCATTGTCACCACCCGTGCCGCACACATCCATCGCCTGCGCCGCCAGCGCCGGCGGCAGCACGACAGGCAGCATCCGCGCCCGCATCGCCCGCACCGCGCCGGTCAGCTCACCCGCCGTCTCGCCGCGCACGCGCATCGCCATCAGCAGCCCGGCGATCTGCGCCGGTGTCGCCTCGCCCGACATGATCACGCCGAAAGCCTGCTCCGCCTCCGCCTCGGTCAGGCTGGCGCCGGTGGCGAGGCGGGCCAGAACCGGCCGCAGGTCGCCGGCACGGCCAGAGGTCGGCACTGTCGGGGTCGGCACTGTCGGGGTCGGCACTGGCGGGGTCGGCACTGGCGGGGTCGGCACTGGCGGGGTCGCCACGGTGGGGGTCGCCACGGTGGGTTCAGGCCGCACGCGCTGGCGTGTTGGAGCCGCGCGCCAGGGCCAGGAAATTGCCGAGCAGCGCGTGGCCGTGTTCGCTGGCGATGCTTTCGGGGTGGAACTGGACGCCAAAGATCGGCCAGTGGCGATGCCTCAGCCCCATCACGAGCCCGTCCTCGGTGAAGGCGGTCGGCACCAGCGCGTCCGGCACGCTTTCGCGGGCGACGATCAGGCTGTGGTAGCGGGTGGCGCGGAACGGGCTGGGCAGGCCGGCGAAGATGTCGCTGCCATGGTGGAAGATCGGGCTGGTCTTGCCATGCACCGGCACCGGCGCGCGCACGACCTCGCCGCCGAAGGCCTGGCCGATCGCCTGATGGCCGAGGCAGACGCCGAGCACCGGCACGCGCCCGGCCGCGGCCTCGATCAGGTCGAGGCAGATACCGGCCTCGCTCGGCGTGCATGGGCCAGGCGAGAGCACGATCGCCTCCGGCGCCAGCGCCATCGCGGCGGCGACGTCGAGCGTGTCGTTGCGGCGCACGTCACACTGCGCCCCCAGCTCGCCGAGGAAATGCACGAGGTTGAACGTGAAGCTGTCGTAGTTGTCGATCAGCAGGATCATCGCCGTTCTCCGCCGCCACGCACCGGCCTCTGGCTCCATCGCTGCCGTGCCGGCAGCGGCGCGCGCGGCGCACTCTGCGGAAGGGAGCGGGTGCGGTCAACGCCACCGCGCCGCCCCCCCCACGGCCGCCCCACGCGGCGCCCCACGCGGCAGCCCCGTGCCGCCCGGGCGGCCACGCCCGGCTGCCACGTTGCGGCCACGCCGGCTGCCACGTTCGCCAACGCCTTCCGAATGGCTTGCGCCGCGCTGTTGCAATATGTCACAGCGCCGTCGTTGCCGGCGCCGCCGCGCTGAGCGCAACGTCGCTGCGAGGACGGGAATGATCCCCACTCCGAGGGCCTTAATCGCGCCTTCATGTCTCGCGCGCCAGGATAGGGCCGAGGGAGACACGGCCCGACCGGCCGCGGACGGAATTTGATGACCGGTGGACCTTGGATTGGCCGTCCGGATCAAGGGGGCACGATGGGGCAGCCTGCGCTTCTCACGGGTCAGGGCGCCGCCGCGGCCGAGGTGAGCCGCGCGGGCATGGCGGCGGCAATTCCCACCGCCGCGGACATCACCCGCATCCTGCTCGAACTCGACAAGACCCTGCTCGACGTCCATTCGCTGACGGCGCTGGGACGTGCCGCGGTGCAGATTCTCGGCACGATCCCGGGTGTCAGCGCGGTCTGGCTCTGGCGTCCGGATGGAACCGGGCGGCTTCGCCACGAGGCGGCGAACGGTTCCGGTGCCGAGGACTACGCGAACGCGGTCGTGGTGCGCATCGATTCCGGCCCGCTCGCTCAGGGCCCCGCCGGCCGGGCCTGGCGCACCGGCACCATCACCGGCATCGATGACTGGTCCAGCGATCCAATCGCCGAGCCCTGGCGTAACGTCGCTTTGCGCCATCCCTGGCGCAGCAGTGTCGCGGTGCCCTTGCGCGGGCGCGCGGGCATGCACCGGATCGTGGATCTGCGCAGCGTGGTGCCCAATTTCTTCTCGCGGGAGCCGATCCACAGCTTCCTCGAGCATATCTCCACCATGCTCGGCATGGCGCTGGAGCGGGTCGAGACCGCGGACGCCGAGCGCCGGCGGCTGGCGCGGATCGAACATATCCAGCGCCTCTATGCGGCCCTGTTCGGCGAGGCGCAGCTGCTGCTCAAGGCGCAAACCGAGGTCGAGGTGCTGCGCGGCACCTGCCGCCGCCTGGTGACCGGCGGCCTGTTCGTGGCCACCTGGATCGGCCGCCCCGACGCGGAGGGCCGGTGCAGCTATTACACGGGCGCCGGCCGGGGCGTCTCGCTGATCCGCCGGTTCTATTCGCAGCTCGATGCCGACGAGCCACGCTCGCTGCTGGGCCGCGCCTGGGCGAGCGGACGCACGCAGTTCGACAATGACAGGCTCGCGGATCCGGCGGTGAGCGAATTGTCCGCCGACATGGAACGCCATCAGTGGCGCGCCGCCGCGACGGTGCCGATCCGCCGCGGCGGCGAACGCTGGGGGGTTCTGGCCGCGGTATCGGCCCAGACCGATGTTTTCGACCAGGAGATGCTCCATCTGCTCGCCCGGGTCGGCGAAATGATCGGCCGCGCCCTCGATGAGCGGGATCTGAAGGAGACGCTCAACCAGGAGCGCACCGCGCTGAGCTGGACCGCGCGCCATGACACGCTCACCGAACTGCCGAACCGACTAGCCCTGTCCGAGCATCTGCCGCAGGCGATGTCGCGCGCGCGCCGGCAGGAGCGGCTGCTTGCCGTGGGCATGCTCGATCTGGACGATTTCAAGCCGGTCAACGACCGCTTCGGTCACGCCGCCGGCGACCATCTGCTGCGCGAGATCGCGGCCCGCCTGCGCCATGCGCTCCGCGGCACCGACTTCGTCGCCCGGCTCGGCGGTGACGAGTTCGCCATCGTGCTCGAGGGTCTGGCGCAGATGGCCGACCTCGAGTCGGCCGCCGAGCGCATCCATGCGGCCATCACCGCGCCCGTCGCCCTGCCGAACGGCACCAGCGTCAATGTCGGCGGCAGCCTTGGCGTGACGATGTTCCCGCTCGACAATGTCGAATCCGATCTCCTGCTGCGCCACGCCGACGCGGCGCTCTATGCCGCGAAAGAGAACAAGCGCAACCGCGAACGATTCTGGGAGCTCTACCGCCCGTCGCAGGAGAAAGGCGTCGAGACCGTGCTGCTGCGCGGCCTGCTCGCGCGCGGCCAGGTGCGCGTGCACTATCAGCCGATCATCGACCTGCAACGCGGTGTCGTCGTCGGCGTCGAAGCGCTCGCACGCCTCGCCAAGGGCAGCCGGCTGGTCTCGCCGGGCGAGTTCCTGCCCCATCTCTCGGCGCCGGAACGCCGCAAGCTGACGCAGCAGGTTCTCGAGCGCGGTCTCGAGGACCTCGCCCTCTGGGACCGGGCGGGCCACCGTCTCGGTCTCTCGGTCAATGTCGACCCCGAAGCCGTGCTGAACGCCGACTGCCGCACTTGCCTCGATGACGTGCTGGGCGCGAGCAGCGTCGAGCCGGGCCGGATCACGCTCGAAGTGCTGGAGAGCGGCGAATTTCTGTCGCTCGATCATGCCCTCGAGCGGATCGACGATATCCGCGCCGTCGGCGTGCGCATCGCCCTCGACGATGTGGGCAGCGCCTACTCGTCGCTGCTACGGCTGAAGGCGCTGCCGGTGGATACGATCAAGCTCGACCAGGCCTTCGTGCGCGAGGTGCATCGCCGCCCGGACGACCTCCTGTTCGTGATGACGCTGCAGGCGCTCGCCCGCGGTCTGGGCACCGGGCTCGTCGTCGAGGGCGCCGAAACGGACGATATTCTGGACGCACTCGCCGTGCTCGGCGTCGAACAGGTGCAGGGCTATGCGGTCGCGCGGCCGATGCCCGCCGATGCGCTGCTGACCTGGCTTGCCGGCTTCACGCCACCGCCCGTGGTGCGCCAGCCGCGCTCGCTGCTCGGCGTCTTTGCCGCCCATCTCGACCTGCAGCACGTGCTCACCTTGCTGCCGAGCCACACGATGGTCTCGCTCGACCTGCACGACGAGCAGGCCAGCCCGACCGGGCAGTTCCTGGCCGCCGCGGGCCTCTGCGCGACGCCTGCCGGCCAGGCCCATGCCCGGTTCTTTGCCGCGCTGCGCCGCTGGAGCCAGGATGGCACGCCCTGGAACGCGGCCGGCGAGGCGTTCCGCGCTGCCCTGCTCGACGCCATCACCGCGAATCAGCGGACCCCGGGCTAAAGGTCCGTCAGGCGCCGATCGCGACGCTTCTCACCGTGCGATTCACGGCTCCGGCGTGGCCGCCTGCGCCGATCGCGACGCTTCTCACCGTGCGATTCACGGCTGCGGCGTGGCCGCCTGCGCCAATCGCACGTGCATCGCCGCACGCTCGCGGATCGTCCGCGCCATGGCCGCGACGCCATTGCCGCGATTGGTGGAGAGCGCCGCGATCAGGCCGAGATCACGCAGGAACTTGGGGTCGGTGGCGGCGATCTCCTCCGGCGGGCGGCCGGAATAGACGCGCAGCATCAGGGCCACCAACCCCGAGACGATGGCGGCGTCCGAGGCGCCGGCCAGCCACAGCGCACCGGCGCGCCATTCCGACGCCAGCCACACCTTGCTCTGGCAGCCGATGACGCGATGCGCCTCGTCCATCCAGTCGGCAGGAAAAGCGGGCAGCTTGCGGCCGAGTTCGATGATGTACTGGTATCGCTCCATCCAGTCGTCGAACACGGCGAGCTCCTCGCCGATGGCGGCGATGGCCTCGGCCGCCGTCGTCTCCTCCGGCCGATAGAACGGATCCGCCACGGCCGTGGTCAAAGAATGAACCGGCTGAGATCGCCCCGCGCGGCGAGCGGGGCGACGCGATCGCGGACATAGGCTGCATCGACCGTCACGGTCTCGCCGCCACGGTCGGAGGCGGTGAAACTGATCTCCTCGAGCAGCTTCTCCAGCACCGTGTGCAGGCGTCGGGCGCCGATGTTCTCGATCCGCTCGTTGATGTCAGCGGCAAGCTCGGCGAGCGCGCCGACCGCATCCTCGGCGAACTCCAGCCGCACGCCCTCGGTCGCCATCAGCGCCACGTACTGCTTGAGCAGCGAATGCTCGGGCTCGGTGAGGATCCGGCGCAGATCGGCGCGCGAGAGCGGCGCCAGCTCGACGCGGATCGGCAGCCGCCCCTGCAACTCGGGCAGCAGATCGGCGGGTTTGGCGAGATGGAAGGCGCCCGAGGCGATGAACAGCACGTGGTCCGTCTTCACCGGCCCGTATTTCGTCGACACGGTGGTGCCCTCGATCAGCGGCAGCAGGTCGCGCTGCACGCCCTCGCGGGAGACATCACCGCCGCGGAATCCGCTCTCGCTCGTGCGCGCGCAGATCTTGTCGATTTCGTCGATGAAGACGATGCCATTGTTTTCCGCGTGCGCCAGCGCGTCCTTGGCCAGCCGCTCGTTGTCGAGCAGATTGTCCGCCTCCTCGCGCGTCAGCGCGATGCGCGCGGCGGCGACCGTCATCCGCCGCTTCTGCGGCGCGCGGCCGAGCATGCCGCGCATCATCTCGCCGAGATTGATCATCTGCGCCGGCGGCATGCCGGGAATGTCCATCTGGCCGATCGGCGAAGGCCCCGTATCGGCCACGCTGACCTCGATCTCCCGCCCCTCCAGCTCGCCCGACCGCAGCATGCGGCGGAATTTTCCCCGTGTATCGGCGCTCGCGCCGTCGCCGACGAGCGCGGTGACGAGCCGCTCCTCGGCGGCCAGCTCCGCCTTCGCCGCCACCTCACGCCGCGACGCATCACGCAGCATGGTGACACTCGCCTCGACCAGGTCGCGCACGATGCTCTCCACGTCACGCCCGACATAGCCGACCTCGGTGAACTTCGTCGCCTCCACCTTGAGGAACGGCGCCTGCGCGAGTTTGGCCAGGCGGCGCGCGATCTCGGTCTTGCCGCAGCCGGTGGGGCCGATCATGAGGATGTTCTTCGGCACCACCTCCTCGCGCATCGCCTCGGGGAGCTGCTGGCGGCGCCAGCGGTTGCGCAAGGCGATCGCCACCGCGCGCTTGGCGTCAGCCTGGCCGACGATGAAACGGTCGAGCTCGGAAACGATCTCGCGCGGGGAATAGGTGGGAACGTCCATCAACTGTCCGTACGCAGGGTTTCGACGATGACATTATGGTTGGTGTAGACGCAGATCTCGGCGGCGATGCGCATGGCGCGGCGCGCGATGTCCTCGGCCGAGAGCCCGTCCACGCCGAGCAGCGCGCGCGCGGCGGCGAGCGCGTAGTTGCCGCCCGAACCGATGCCGATCACGCCGTCCTCCGGCTCGAGCACGTCGCCATTGCCGGTGAGGGTGAAGCTGTGATCGCGATCCGCGACGATCATCATCGCCTCGAGCCGGCGCAGATAGCGGTCCGTCCGCCAGTCCCGCGCCAGTTCGACGCACGCGCGCTCGAGCTGGTTGGGGAAGCGCTCGAGCTTCGCCTCCAGCCGCTCCAGCAGCGTGAAGGCATCGGCCGTCGCGCCGGCGAACCCCGCCAGCACCGCGCCGCCGGCACCGATGCGGCGAACCTTGCGGGCGTTGGCCTTGATCACGGTCTGGCCGAGGCTCACCTGCCCATCGCCCGCCATGGCCACCTCCGGGCCGCGACGGACGGCGAGAATGGTGGTGCCGTGCCAGCCCACCGGGTCTGTGGGGGAAGTGCGGAAATCGTCCATGGACCGGTTAAATGGCGGCTCGGCCGCCCGCTGGCAAGCGTCGACCCGCCGCCCTCGCCGTGAGCGACCGGCCGGCACCGGCCTGAATGGTGAGCCCGGAGGGACTCGAACCCTCGACCCCAAGATTAAAAGTCTCGTGCTCTACCGGCTGAGCTACGGGCTCGCGCCACCAACGCGATGGAAGCGGTTTGAACGCCACCGCGCCGGCGCGGTCAAGTCCGCCGGTCAGCCCTGCTTGGCCGCGGTGGCGAGCCGCATGTGGATGATCCGGTCCGGGTCCTTCACCAGGCCGTTCGGCCCGCTGCCGCGCTTGATCTTGTCGACGAATTCCATGCCCTGAACGACGCGGCCCCAGATCGTGTACTGGTTGTCCAGGCTGGGCGCCGGGGCGAACATGATGAAGAACTGGCTGTTGGCGGTGTTCGGCTCGGAGGTGCGCGCCGCGCCCACCGTGCCGCGCAGGAAATGCGCCTTGTTGGTGAACTCGGCCGGCAGGTTGGGCAGCTTGCTGCCGCCCGTGCCGGTGCCGGTCGGGTCCCCGCCCTGGGCCATGAACCCCTCGATCACGCGATGGAACGGCGTGCCGTCGTAGAACCCCTCGGCGCACAGCGTCTTGACCCGCTCCACATGCAGCGGCGCGAGGTCCGGGCGCAGCTGGATCACCACCCGGCCGTAGCTGAGGTCCATGTGGACCGTGTTCTGCGGCTCCAGCGGCGGCTGCAGATCCGCCAGGTTCTGCGCCGATGTCTTCTCGCTCATGAGGGCTCCCATTGCCGGGGTTGCGGACAGTGCCGCCAGGAAAGTCCGTCGACGCATGTCGTGTCTCCAAATCGCGCCGCTGGCGCCGATGCGTCAGCGACCAACGCGTTGCAGCGTCCGCGCCAGCGTCACTGCTGGCACGAAACTCGATATGTCACCACCGAGCTGGGCGATCTCCTTGACGAAGCGCGAGGAGATGAACTGGTGCCGCTCACTGGCCATCAGGAACACGGTCTCGATGCCGCTGTCCAGCCTGGCATTCATCCCAGCCATCTGGAATTCATAGTCAAAATCCGACACCGCCCGCAGCCCGCGGACGATCACACGCGCGCCGACCTCACGGGCGAACCCGATCAGCAGGCCGTGGAAGGGGCGCGCCTCGATGACCATGCCGTTATGCGCGGCAATGCGGGCGGCTTCCTCGCTCACGAGTTCGACCCGCTCCTCGATCGAAAACAGCGGCCCCTTGCCGGCATTCATCGCGACGCCGATCACCAGCCGGTCCAGCATGCGCGCGGCGCGGGCGATGATGTCGAGGTGTCCGTTGGTGATCGGGTCGAAAGTCCCCGGATAGAGCCCGACCAGCGGCTTGTGGCCCGTTTCAGCCATCGCTGTCCTCCTCCGCCCCGGTTTCGCCCCCCGCTTCGCCATCGAGCACGGGAAACACGCTGGTGACGCGTTCGTCGGCGTCCAGGCGCAGCACGGTCACCCCCATGGCCGTGCGCCCGGTGATGCGCACCTCATCGGCCGGCACGCGGATCAGGCGGCCGGCGTCGGTGACCAGCATCACATCGTCCCCCGGCCGCACCGGCAGCGTCGCCACCACCGCCTGTCCGGTGCGCGGCCCGAGCGTGATATTGGCGATGCCCTGACCGCCACGGCCGGCGACGCGATACTCGTAGGCCGAGGAGCGTTTGCCGAAGCCGCCATCGGTGACGGTGAGAAGCAGTTCCTCCGCCGCCTCGAGCTCAGCCACGCGCTCGGGCGAGAGCGTGACCTCGGCGACGGACTCCTCGCCCTCCGGCGCCACGGCCTCCTCCTCGCCGCCAGCCCGGCGGCGCGCGGCGGCAACGCGGAGATAGGCGGCGCGCTCCTCCGTCGTCGCCTCGGCGTGGCGCAGGACCGACAGGCTCATCACCTCGTCGCCGGCGCCGAGGCGGATGCCGCGAACGCCGGAACTGTCACGGCCGGCGAAGACCCGCAGGGTCTCGTCGGTGATCGTGAACCGCAGGCAGCGGCCAAGGCGCGTGGCGAGGAGCACGTCGTCGCCATCGCGACAGGTGGCGACGCCGATCAGCCGGTCGCCAGCATCGAGCTTCATCGCAATCAGCCCGGATGCGCGCATGTTGCGGAAATCGGACAGACGATTGCGCCGCACCGAGCCCGACGCGGTCGCGAAGACGAGATGCAGCTGCTCCCATAGCCCCTCATCCTGCGGCAGCGGCAGCACGGCGGTGATGGCGTCGCCCCCGAGCTCCGGCAGCAGATTGACGAGCGCGCGGCCTTTCGCGGTCGGGCCGGCCTCCGGCAGACGCCAGACCTTCTCGCGGAAGACTTTGCCACCGCTCGAAAAGAACAGCACCCATTGATGGGTGTGGGCGTTGAAGCTGCGGGTGACGATATCGTCCCCGCGCGTTCCCGCCGCAGACCGTCCCCGCCCGCCGCGGCGCTGCGCACGGAAAATCTCCAGCGCCGTGCGCTTGATGAAACCGTCGCGGGTGATGGTGACGACCATCTGGCCGGGCTCGATAAGGCTCTCCTCGTCCTGGTCGGCCGTCGCCTCCTCGATCGCGGTCAGCCGCGGCGCTGCGATCTCGGCGCGCACGGCTTCGAGTTCGGCGCGCATCACTTCCATCCGGCGCGGGCGCGAGGCGATGATGGCGAGCAGATCGCCGATCTGGTTGGCGACCTCGCCCATCTCCTGGTTGATCTTGTCGCGCTCGAGCCCGGTCAGGCGCTGCAGGCGCAATTCGAGAATGCCGCGTGCCTGCGTCTCGGTCAGGCGCACCGTGCCTTCGGTGACGGCATTGCCGACATCGTCGATCAGCGCCAGCAGCGGGAGCACGTCCGCCGCCGGCCAGGTCCGCGCCATCAACGCCGCGCGCGCGCCAGCAGGGTCCCGGCTTTCGCGGATCAGGCGGATCACCTCGTCGATATTGGCGACCGCGATGGCGAGCCCGACCAGCAGATGCGCCCGGTCGCGCGCGCGTGCGAGATCGTGGCGGCTGCGTCGGAGGATGACATCCTCGCGGAAAGCGATGAAGCAGCTGAGCGCGTCGCGCAGCCCCATCAGCCGCGGCCGGCCATTGTCGAGCGCCAGCATGTTGACGCCGAAGCTCGTCTGCAACTGGGTGAAGCGGAACAGATGGTTGAGCACGACCTCTGCCGTCGCCTCGCGCTTGAGCTCGATGACGATGCGCATGCCGTCGCGGTCGCTCTCGTCGCGCAGGTCGGAAATCCCGTCGATCTGCTTCGCCCGCACCAGTTCGGCGATGCGTTCCAGCAGGGTGGTCTTGTTCACCTGGTAGGGGATTTCGGTGACGATGATGGCCTGGCGGTCGCGACGGATCTCCTCGATCTCGGTGCGCGCGCGCACGATGAGGCTGCCGCGGCCGGTCTCGAAGGCGCTGCGGATGCCGGCGCGGCCGAGGATGATGCCGCCGGTGGGAAAGTCCGGGCCGGGCACGAACGCCATCAGCGCATCCAGCGAGGTGTCCGGATCGGCGATCAGGGCAAGCGTCGCGTCGATGATCTCGCCAGGATTATGCGTGGGTATGTTCGTCGCCATGCCGACGGCGATGCCGGAGGCGCCATTGACGAGCAGATTCGGGAACGACGCCGGCAGCACCCGCGGCTCGTGGTCCGATTCGTCGTAGTTGGGCTGGAAATCGACCGTATCGCGATCGATGTCGGCGAGCAGATGCATCGCCGAACGCGCCAGCCGCGCCTCGGTGTAGCGCATCGCCGCCGGCGGATCGCCGTCCACCGAGCCGAAATTGCCCTGGCCGTCGATCAGCCGCACGCGCATGGAGAAGCTTTGCGCCATGCGCACCATGGCGTCGTAGATCGCGGAATCGCCGTGCGGATGGTATTTGCCCATGACGTCGCCGACGACGCGGGACGATTTGCGGTACGGCTTGTCCGGCGTCCAGCCGGCCTCATGCATGGCGAAGAGAATGCGCCGATGCACCGGCTTCAGCCCGTCACGCGCATCGGGCAGTGCGCGCGAGACGATGACCGACATGGCGTAGTCGAGGTAGGAGCGGCGCATCTCCTCCTCGACGGTCACCGGCACGATGTCATGGAAGGGGCCGCCGGGCCCGGCCGGCGCGTCGTCAGGCGTGTCGCTCACGTCATTCCTATCAAAATCCGGCCGGGCGGCGGGGCCCGAAGGGCACCGGCCGGCCGTTCCGTCGTCGCCACTCTACCCCGGCTTCGCCGGCTTGTCATGGTTGCCCCACCGGGGTTGCCCCACCGGGGTTGCCCCACCGGGGTTGCGTCCACCCCAGGGGACGGGCGAGACTCCGGCATTGGGAGCAGCGTCCGGATCTGATGGAGGCGACCAGCGTCGGGCCATGCTCCAGGCCAGCAGCGGCGGAGCCAGCCCCATGACGTCGGACGCGCCATCCATGCCCCAGGCCGGCCCCGGTGCAGCCAGCGCCGCGGCGGCGATCGCCACCGTCACGGTCAGCGGCCGGCATGGGCTCAATATCGTCGGCCGGGCGGATCTCGCCGCGCTGGCCGAGGCGCTGGAGCGGCTTGCCGGGCGGGCGGGGCTGCGCGCGGTGGTGCTGCGCGGCGCCGGTGAGCGCGCCTTCATCGGCGGCGCCGATCTCGACGAGATGGCGGCGCTGGATCCGCTCGGCGCGCGCGGCTTCATCGCCGGCATCCATCGTGTCTGCGAGGCGGTGCGCAACCTTCCCGTCCCGGTCATCGCCCGCCTCGCCGGCTACACGCTCGGCGCCGGACTGGAGATCGCCGCGGCCTGCGACCTGCGCATCGCCGCCGAGGACGCCGTGTTCGGCATGCCGGAGGTGAAGGTCGGCATCCCCTCGGTGGTCGAGGCAGCGCTGCTGCCGATGCTCGTCGGCTGGGGGCGAACGCGGCAGATGCTGCTGCTGGGCGAGCATTTCACCGCCGCCGAGGCGGCATCGTGGGGGCTGGTGCAGCGCGTCGTGCCGCCCGAGGCGCTGGACGCCGGGGTCGCCGCCTGGGTCGAGACCCTGCTCGCCGCCGCTCCCCGGGCGCTGGCACAGCAGAAGGCGCTGATGCGCCAATGGGAGGACCTGCCGCTGCGGGCCGCCATCGCCGCCGGCATCGATGCCTTCGCCGAGGCCTTCACCACCGACGAGCCCGGCCGGCTCATGCGCGCGTTCCGCGCCGCCCGCCGCCCGCCCCTTCCCGGCCACCCCTTCCAAGCGCGGGCGCCATCTGAAACACTGGCGTCGACAGAAGACCCCCTGGCGCCGACAGGAGAACCCAAGGCATGAGCGACACCCCCAAGACGGCCCTCATCATCGGCGCATCGCGCGGCCTCGGCCTTGGCCTGGCGGGGCAGTTCCTCGGACGCGGCTGGAACGTGGTCGCCACCGTGCGCCAGCCTTCGGCCGAGCTGGATGCGCTCGGCGCCACGGCCAGCGGTCGTTTGCGCACCGAGTCGGGGGTCGATATCGACCATCCCGAGCAGGTGCGGGACCTGTGCCAGCGCCTCGCCGGCGCGCGCTTCGACCTGCTGTTCATCAATGCCGGCGTCAACACCCGCGCCGGGGAGACCATCGACGTCGTGCCGGACGCCGAGGTGCTGCGGCTTTACATGACCAACGCGGTGAGCCCGGTCCGCACCGCCGAGACGCTCGCCGAACTGGTCGATCCGGCGGGGACGATCGGCTTCATGACTTCGATCCTCGGCAGTATCGCTGCCGCCACCGGCGGCGGCCACGAGGCCTATCGCGCCAGCAAGGTGGCGCTGAACATGCTGGTGCGCTGCTTCGGCGCCCGCGCCGCCGGCAAGGATCGCACGCTGCTGCTGCTCCATCCCGGCTGGGTGCGCACCGACATGGGCGGGCCGCAGGCGGTGGTTGATGTCGATACCTCCACCTCCGGCCTCGCCGACGTCATCACAGCCCGCCTCGGCTCCGGCGGCCTCGCCTATCTCGACTATACGGGCAAGGAGATCGCCTGGTAACGGAACGGCCGCAGCGCCTCGCGCCGTCGGGCCGATCCTCGCGCGCTCAGAGATCGTCGCGCTGGTCGGCGAAGGCGACGTCGCGATGGACGTAGACCGACATCAGCACGCCGAAGCCGAGCATCGTCGTCAGCATCGCCGACCCGCCATGCGAGACCAGCGGCAGCGGCACGCCGCCAACCGGGATCGCGCCCATCACCATCGCAAGATTGACGAAGACGTACATGAAAAAGTTGGTGGCGATGCCGAGCGCCACCAGCCGGCCGAACGTGTGGCGGCAGCGCAGCGCAATGGCGAAGCCACCAAGCACGATCACCGTCAGCAGCCCCATCGTCGCCACCGCGCCGACGAAGCCGAACTCCTCGGCGAGCGTGGTGAAGATGAAGTCGGTCTGCTTCTCGGGCAGAAAGTCCAGCTGGGCCTGGCTGCCCTGCAGGAAGCCCTTGCCCCACATCCCGCCCGAGCCGAGCGCGATCTTGGACTGGAGGATATTGTAGCCGGCGCCGAGCGGGTCGCTCTCGGGGTGGAGGAATGTCGTGATGCGCGCGCGCTGGTAATCGTGCAGGTGGCTGTAGGCGAGCGGCGCGGCCAGGGCCAGCAGCAGGCCGATGAGGGCGAATTTCCACACCCTCACGCCGGCGGCGAAGAACACCGCGGCACCGACCACCGCGGTGATCACCGCGGTGCCGAGATTCGGCTCCTTGAGAATGAGCCCCACCGGCAGCAGCACGGCGAGCGCCGGCGGGATCAGGAACAGCGGGTTGCCGATGCGTTCGTGGGAGGCGCGGTGGAACCAGGAAGCCAGCGCCAGGACCAGAAAAATCTTCATCAGCTCGCTCGGCTGCAGCTGCAGCCCACCGATCTCGATCCAGCGCTGCGCGCCCTTGCCGACATGGCCGAACCGCGCCACCAGCAGCAGCAGCCCGACGCCAAGCCCGTAGAGCGGCCAGGCGATGCGGGCGATCAGGCGGATATCGATCAGCGCCACCGACAGCATCAGGACCAGGCCAAAGGCAAAACGCAGCGCGTGGCGCGTCGCATACGGGGCCGGAGAGCCGCCGCCGACCGAGTACAGCGCGGCGTAGCCGACGGCGGCCAGCGCGCACAGCAGCAGCACATAGAACCAGTTGATCTGCCAGAGCTTGGCCGTCAGCCCGAACGAGGTCTCCCGCCACAGCCGCGGTTCCATCATCGCAGCGGCCCCTCGGCCAGACGCGGCGCCAACCCGTGCCCGGACGGATCCCGCCGCAGCACTTCGAGCATGATGTCACGCGCGATCGGTGCTGCCGCCTCCGCCCCGGCATTGCCATGCTCGACGACGACGGACAGCGCGTAGCGCGGCGCGTCGTAGGGCGCGAAGGCGACGAACAGCGCGTGCGGACGGAACTCCCACGGCAGCTTCGCCGAGTTGAAATTGCCGTGCTCGCGCAACTCCCGGGACACGCGGCGCACCTGCGTCGACCCGGTTTTGCCCGCCATCTGCGCGTCCGGAAGGCCGAGCTTCGCCGCCGGCGCCGTGCCGCCTTGCTCGTTCACCACCGCCCACATGCCCTCGCGCACCAGGCGCAGCGCGTGGTCGGGCAGCCCCAGCGACGGCCAGGATGCCGCCGTCGACCCCGGCTGGAGCACGCCGTTGATGCTGCGCGTCAGGTGCGGCTCGACCGCGCGGCCGCTGGCGAGCCGGGCGGCCATGGTCGCGAGCTGCAGCGGCGTGAGTTCGAGGAAGCCCTGCCCGATGCCGTGGATCACCGTATCGCCGAGGTTCCAGGGATGGCCGCGGCTGATCCGCCAGGCGCGGGTGGGCACGAGCCCGACCCGTTGCTCGGGCAGTTCGATGTCGAGCCGGGTGCCGAGCCCGAACCGCCTGGCCATGGCGGCGATGTGGTCGATGCCGGTGCGCCGGGCGGTCTCGTAGAAGAACACGTCGCAGCTGTTCTTCAGCCCGCCGCGCAGATCCAGCAGCCCGTGGCCGCCGCGGCGCCAGCAATGGAAGCGGGCGTCGCCGAGATCGAGATAGCCCGGGCAGTTGATGCGCTCGGCCGGCGTCAGGGACCGCGCCTCCAGCGCCGCGAGCGCCACCACCATCTTGAACGTCGAGCCCGGCGCATAGAGCCCGGCCACCGCCTTGTTGATCAGCGGCGTGCGCCGGCTCTTCGTCCATTCGGCCCATTGCGCCTGGGAGACGCCGGAATTGAACAGACTCGGATCGAACGAGGGGTTGGTGGCCATGGCCAGCACCTCCCCGTTCTGGGTGTCCAGCACGACCGCGGAGGCGCTCTCCTCGCCGAGCCGGGTCAGCACCATTTCCTGCAAGCCGGCATCGAGCGTGGTGGTGATCTCGGCTCCCGGGGTGCCTTCCTGGCGGTCCAGCTCGCGGATGACGCGGCCGAGCGCGTTCACCTCCACCTGCACCATGCCGGCTTTGCCGCGCAGTGCGTCGTCGTGATGCTTCTCCAGCCCGGCGCGGCCGACGCGCATGCCCGGCAGCGCCAGCATCGGGTCGTCCGCGGCGTCGTCCTCGCTGGGCGGGGCGACATAGCCGGTCAGGTGCGCCAGCGTCGGGCCGAACGGATAGAGACGCGTGGTGCCAACATCGACAACGACACCGGGCAGATCCGGCGCGTTGACCTCGATCCGCGCCATCTCCTCCCAGCTCAGGAACTCGCGCATGGTCACCGGGATGAAGCGCCGGTGGCGGTGCAGGTCGCGCTCGATGCGCGCGCGTTCGTGGTCGGCCAGGGGCACCAGGCGATTGAAATTGTCGAGCGTCGCCGCGACGTCGAGCGCCTGCTCGGCGATCAGCAGCGCCCGCCAGTTGGTGCGGTTGCCGCCGATCGGGGTGCCGGTGCGGTCCAGCAGGCGCCCGCGCGGCGGAGCGATCAGGCGCGCCGAAAGCCGGTTGTTCTCGGCCGCCAGCGCGTAGCGTGCGCCCTCGGCCACCTGCACCTGGTAGAGCTTGGCGCCGAGCGCGCCGAGCGCCGCCAACTCCGCGCCGGCGATGATCAGCGCGCGACGGGTGAAGACGCCGGTCCGCCGGGCCTCGCGCCGCGCCATGTCAGGCCAGTTCCGGCGCGGCAGCGCCGCGATGGGCGCGGATCAGCAGCACGGCGAGTACCGGATAGAGCCCGATGCCCAGCATCGCCTCGACCACGACCGGGGCGAAGGGAAGCAGCCGCACCCGGAGCAGCGACGTCGCCGCCCAGCCGAGCAGCGCCGCGGCGATGGCGATGGCGGCAAAGGCGATCCACACGAGGAGAAAGCTTTGCCGCGCCAGGCCCCGGCGCCAGCGCAGGACCAGCGCGTGGACCACGAGCAGGCTCAGGACCGCGACCCCGGGCGGCGCTTCGCCGAGCAGGTCGGCGAGCAGGCCGAGCAGGAACACCGCGACCGGCGGCATCGAGGCAGGCCGGTAGAGCGTCCAGAAAAACACCGATGCGAGCACGAATTGCGGCTGCAGTTCGGCCTGGGCGGGCAGGCCGAGCGGCGCCGCGAGCGCGAGCATGGCGAGCGTGGTCAGCCCCACCGGCAAGGCGAAGCGGGCCGCCGCATCGAGCCGGCGTTTCAGGCTCGGGCGCGGACGGATGCCGGGGCGGCGGTCCATCGCCTCAGCGCTCATCGGCGCTCGCGCCCGCAGCCTCCGCCGTGCGGCGGGCGTGAGGCCCGGTCCCGCGCTGCGGGTGCGCCGAAGCCTCGGGCGGCAGAATGCCACCGAGATCGTAATCGAACAGCCGCACGATCTCGAGCCGGTCGAGCCGGGCGGCGGGCACCACGACCGGTTGGGTCGGGGAGACATAGTGCACCGTGCCGACCGGCAGGTTGGCCGGGTAGGCGTTGGCCTCGGCGCTGGTGACCACCTTCTCGCCCTCGGCGGGCGGTGTGCCCTCCGGCCAGAACATCAGCCGCGGCAGCGGCGAGTTGGTGCCGGCCAGGATCGCCCGGGCACGGCTGTCCTGCAGCGTGACCGGCACGCGGCTGTTCATGTCGGTGATCAGCAGCACCCGGGCGCTGCGCTCCCCGACCTCCGTCACCCGCCCGACGAGACCGCGTTCGTCGAGCGCGATCTGCCCCTTGCTGACGCCGTGATGCGGACCGATCGAGATCAGCACCGAGCGCGCATAGACGCCGCCGGCATCGGCCACGACGCGGGCGGTGACGTAGGACGGGGCCGGGTCCGGGAGCCAGTGCAGATTGGCCTTCAGCGCCGCATTCTCCGCCTCCAGCGCCAGGGCCACCGACTGCCATTGCCGCAGCCGGGCATTCTCCTCGCGCAGCCGGTCGTTGTCGCGGGCGAGGGAAAAGATGTGGGCGCCATCCTCGATCGCCCCGCGCAGCGCGCCGAGTGGCGCGGCGATCGCGGCATAGAGCGGGGCCAGCACGTCGCCGAGCCCGGTGCGCGCGCGCTCGGCCAGCACGGCATCGGCCTTGCCGAGCAGCATCAGCGCGAAGGCAGCGACGATCAGCACCGGCAGCGTCAGCCGGGACAAGGCCTGCCGCAACGGGATGGAAAGCCGGATCACGCCGTCTGTCGTCCCTCCGCGCTCGGCCACCGAGACGGCGGCCGGTGGTCGATCCTAGAGCACGGTCCGACCTGATGGACACATCGGGTCGGACGGTCGTGCTCTGGAGCGATATGACTCCAGAGCTCGGTCCGCGCCGCGCGCTCAGTACATCGTGCTGAGCACGTTGCGCAGCCGCCTGATCTCCTCCAGCGCCCGGCCGGTGCCGAGGGCGACGCATTGCAGCGGTTCCTCGGCAACCACCACGGGCAGGCCGGTGGCGTCGCGCAGAACCTGGTCGAGACGATACAGCAATGCACCGCCGCCCGTCAGCACGATCCCCTTGTCGACGATGTCGGCGGCGAGTTCGGGGGGCGTGTTCTCCAGCGCCACCTTCACCGCCTCGACGATGGCCGCGACCGGCTCGGCCAGACTCTCGGCGATCTGGCGCTGGCTGACCAGCACCTCGCGCGGGACGCCATTCATCAGGTCGCGCCCCTTGACCTCGCGATAGGGTCCCTCGTCGCTGTCATAGGGCGGGCTGGCGGCACCGATATCGATCTTGATCCGCTCGGCCGTGCTCTCGCCAATGAGCAGATTATGGGTGCGGCGGATGTAGTTGATGATCGACTCGTCCATCTTGTCGCCGCCGACGCGGACGCTGCGGGCATAGACGATGCCGCCGAGCGAGATCACCGCGACCTCCGTGGTGCCGCCGCCGATATCGACGATCATGCTTCCCGATGGCTCGGTCACGGGCAGCCCGGCGCCGATCGCCGCCGCCATCGGCTCCTCGATCAGCAGCACCCGCCGCGCCCCGGCGCTCTCCGCGCTCTCCTGGATCGCCCGCCGCTCGACCGCCGTCGAGCCGGAGGGCACGCAGACGATGATCAGCGGCGAGGCGAAGGCGCGGCGGTTGTGCACCTTGCGGATGAAATGCTTGATCATTTCCTCGGCGACCTCGAAATCGGCGATGACGCCGTCGCGCAGGGGCCGGATGGCGGAGATGTTGCCGGGGGTGCGGCCGAGCATCTGCTTGGCCTCCTCACCCACGGCGAGGACGTGCTTCTTGCCGCGGACATCGGCGATGGCGACCACCGAGGGCTCGGCCAGCACGATTCCGCGGCCCTTGACATAGACCAGCGTGTTGGCGGTGCCGAGATCGATCGCCATGTCGGCCGACATGAAACCGAGCAGGCGTGAGAACATAGGGGGGTGGCCTCTGTCACGGAACGGGGGAAGGCGCTGGGCTTAGCGGCGCCGGCCCGGCGCGGCAAGAGGGACGCTCACGAAGCTGTGCGCGGCAGGTCAGCCGGGCGGCCGGGCCGGCACGGCCGGAGCTTGCCCGATATTCGCCTGGGCGGCGATCTTTTCCAGATAGGCGACGATATCGCGCCGCGCCGCCACCTCCGGCACGGCCATGGGCATCAAGGCGCCCGGAACCATCGCCTGCGGCCCGGCGAGCCAGTTGGTCAGCGTCGCCTCGGACCAGACGATACCGGACTGCGCCAGCGCCGGCGAATAGGGATAGCCGGGCACGCTGCCCGCCCGCCGGCCGATGACATGGCCGAGCGGAGGTCCGATCCGGGCCGTGTCGAGCGCATGGCAGCCGGCACATTGCTCGGCGAAGAGCTGTTCGCCCGCCTCGGCGTCCGGCGGGGCATTGGCAAAGCGCGCCAGATCCGCCGCCCCTTGCGGCCGCGCGGACCGGAAGAAGGTGTAGGCGAGGGTGATCTCGCCGATATCGGCGGTGTTCGGATCGCGCCCGATCGCCGGGTCGACGAAGAACTGGACCGGCATCTGGACCTTGGTGTGCGGCGCGAGCCGCTCCTCGGTGAAACAGAAGCACTCGATCTTCTTGAAGAACACGCCGGCCTTCTCGGGGGTGACGTTGAAGGTGGCGTGGCCGACGATCTCGGTATCGGAGAGGTTCTCCGCCTCGAAAAAGACCAGCGCCGAGCGGCCGGCGCGGAGCTCGATTTTGCGCTGCATCGGCACGAAGCGCCACGGCAGGTTCGGCGCCACCGAGGTATCGAACAGCACCGTCAGCTTGCGCCCGGTCGTCGCGCTGGCGTTGGCGGCCACCCGCTGGGTCGTGCCGAAGGCGCCGGTCGCCTCGCAGAACAGCCGGTAGAGCGTGACCGAATAGGAGACCAGCGTCAGCATCACCCCGACGACGGCCAGCAGGCCGACCAGGGTGGCGCGCCGGCCCGACTTGCCTCGCACGAACCAGGACACCGACAAACATCCTCCGGCCGCCGCACGCGGCCCAGACCGGATATAGGTCAGCGGAGCACAGTGGCAAAGCTCTGCACCAGGCTGCCGGAGACCAGCCGCCAGCCATCGACCAGGACGAAGAACACCAGCTTGAACGGCAGCGAGATCGCGCTCGGCGGCAGCATCATCATGCCGAGCGACATCAGCACGCTGGAAACCACCATGTCGATGACGAGAAACGGCAGGAACAGCAGGAACCCCATCTCGAAGGCCCGGCGCAGCTCGCCGACGATGAAGGCCGGCACCAGCGCCCGCCACGGCGCCACCTCCGGCGAGGCCGGGGCCGGCAGGTGCGCGAGATCGAGGAACAGGCGCAGATCCGGGCCGCGCAGATTGGCCGCCATGAAGCGCCGGAATGGCTCGCTCGCCAGCCGCAATCCCTCCAGCGGTTCGACATGGCCCTCGCTCATCGGCAGCAGGCCCGTGGTCCAGGCCTGGTCCAGCACCGGCTGCATGACGAAGAAGGTCAGAAACAGCGCCAGACCGATGAGCACCGTGTTGGGCGGGGTGTTGCCGGTGCCGAGCGCGCTGCGCAGGAGCGAGAGCACGATGACGATGCGGGTGAAGGCGGTGGCCATCACCAGCAGGCTCGGCGCCAGCGACAGCAGCGTGAGCAGCGCGGTGAGCTGGACCATCCGCGCGGTCGCCCCGGCCTGGCCCGCGGCGCCGAGATCGATGGCGAGCGACTGGGCGCGGGCCACGCCCGGCAGCAGCAGCAGCGCCATCACCAGACACGTCAGCGCCGCCATTGGCCTCAGCGCCCGCGCCAGACGCGCCGGGGCGCGGTCGGCCGGCTTGCGCGTCATCGCTGCGGCCCCGCTTGCGCGCCGCCCGGCAGCCAGCCCAGCAGCAGATCCTGTGGCCCGCCGGTCAGCAGCAGCGCCCGCTGGCCCTCGCAGCGGATCAGCACCAGGCGGCGGCGCGAATCCAGCGCCATCGCCTCCTCGATCGCGAGCCGCGCCCCGGCCGGGCGCAGCAGCGGGCGGGCCCGGCGCAACCCGGCCTGGGCCAGCCAGAGCAGCCCGAGCACGGCGGCCAGCGCGGCGCCGGTGACCAGCAGGGAGGAGAATTCGGGCACCATGTCCTGGCCTTTTGCCGGGCGGTTGAGGGGAATTCTCAGTCCGTGCCCGCGGTCTCGGCGAGGGCGCAGGTGAGCGCGTCGAGCTCGACCAGGATCGCGACAAAGCCCGGGCGCAGCGCCTGTCCGTCGGCATAGGGCAGATCGAGAGCGCGGGCGCACAGCCGGCCGACCCAGTCCTCCAGCCCGGCGAGATCGACCGCGCGGCGCGAGCGGACCAGGGCGCCAGCCAGGCGCAGCGTGCGCACCAGCGCCTCGGACGCCGCCTCCAACCCGGCGCGCCGCTCGTCACCGCCGGGCGGACGGGGAAGCTCAGGGACCGGCGGGGCGGATTGGGTGCTGCTCATGCCCACGCATGAAAGCGCCCCGGGGTTAACAGCCCGTTGACGCCAACGCGGCGGCGGCGTTCAGGCCCCCGCCGACGGGATCAGGCGAAGACCGTCGGGTCGACGGCATTCTCCCGGATCGGCGCGCCGTCCAGCACAGAGAGCAGGTTCCGCGCCGTCGCCGCCGCCATCGCGGCCACCGAAGCGACGGTCACGCCGGCCATGTGCGGGGCCAGGATCACGTTGTCGAGCGCCAGCAACGGATGCTCGCGCGGCGGCGGCTCGGTGCAGAGCACGTCGAGCGCGGCGCCCGCGAGATGCCCCGAGTTCAGCGCCGCCTGCAGCGCGGCTTCGTCGATGAGCCCGCCGCGGGCGGTGTTGACCAGGAAGGCGCCGCGCTTCATCCGCGCCAGCCGCGCCGTGGCGAACAGGCCGCGCGTGGTCTCGTTCAGCGGGCAATGCAGGCTGACGAAATCGGCCTCGCCCAGGGCGGCATCGAGGTCCGCCACCGGCTGGAACCCAGCCGCCGTGATCGCCGCCGCCGGCACGAACGGGTCATGGACGAACACGCGCATGCCGAATGCGGCGCAGCGGGCCGCCGCGCGGGTGCCGATGCGGCCGAACCCGACGATGAGCACGCTGCGCCCGGCGACCTCCTCCGGCAGGTAGGCGAACCGCTCGCCCCAGCGCCCCTCGCGTACCAGACGGTCGAGCACGGCGACGCGCTTGGCCAGGGCGAGGATGAAGAACACCGCCTGCTCGGCGACGCTGGTCGAGTTCGCGGTGCCCACCACCATCAGCGGAATGCGCCGCGCCGAAAGCGCCGGGACGTCGACGGCGTCGAACCCGACGCCGATGCGCGCCACCACCTGCAAGGCCGGGGCGGCGGCGAGCTCGGCGGCACCGAAGCGGGTGAAGCTCAGCGCGACGCCGGCCGCGTCCGCCAGCATGGCGTGGAACGCCGTCGCGCCGAGGGCGGGGTCGTAGGGCACGGTCTCGATGTCCGGCCGCGCCCGCAGCAGGGCGAAGCCCTCGGCGCCGAGGCTGTCAGGCACCAGGATTTTCTTCGTGTTCGAGCTCATTGGCGTGGTCCCCCCTTCTCGCGCCGAATCCGGCAACGCGGTTGCGCCCCGTTCTGCCACAGACCCTGCCCTGCGGCGAGCGGGGCAAATTTCGGTTTGCACTGGCGCGGCAGCGCTTCGATAACGCGGGTACACCGCCGCGAGGGGGGTATCCCGGCATGAAAACGATCCGCATCGGCTCCGGCGCCGGCTTCGCCGGGGACCGCATCGAGCCGGCCGTCGAACTCGCCGAGCGTGGCGGGCTCGACTATCTCGGATTCGAATGCCTGGCCGAGCGCACCATCGCCCTCGCCCAGGGCGAGAAGCGGCGCGATCCCGCCGCCGGGTTCGACCCGCTGCTGGTGGCGCGGATGCAGGCCGTGCTGCGCCCCTGCGCGGCGCGCGGGGTGCGCATCATCACCAACATGGGCGCGGCCAATCCGCTCGGCGCGGCGCGCGCGACCGCGGCGGTGGCGCGCGAGCTCGGGCTGACCGGACTCAGGATCGCCGCGGTCACCGGCGATGACGTGCTGGACCGCGTGCGCGGCGGTGACGACGCGCTGCTGGAGCGCGCAGGCACGGTCGCCTCGCTCGGGGAGACCATCCTCTCGGCCAATGCCTATATGGGCGCCGAGGGCATCGTCGCGGCGCTGCGCGGCGGCGCCGACGTCGTCATCACCGGCCGCGTCGCCGACCCGGCGCTGTTCCTTGCCCCGCTGATCCACGAGTTCGGCTGGGCGATGGATAATTGGGAACGGCTTGGTCAGGGCACCGTGGTCGGGCACCTGCTGGAATGCGCCGGCCAGATCACCGGCGGGTATTTCGCCGACCCGGGCTACAAGGACGTGCCGGACCTCGCCCGGCTCGGCTTCCCGATCGCCGAAGTGGACGCGGACGGAGCCGCGGTGATCAGCAAGGTCCCCGGCTCCGGCGGACGGATCACCCTCGCGACCTGCAAGGAGCAGCTGCTGTACGAGCTGCTCGACCCCACCGCCTATCTGCAGCCGGACGTGGTGGCGGATTTCTCTGCCGTGCGCTTCACCGAACTTGGCCGCGACCGCATCGCGGTCCGCGGCGGCCGTGGGCGGGCGCGCCCGGCGACGCTGAAAGTCTCGGTCGGCTATCTCGACAGTTTCGTCGGCGAGGGGCAGATCTCCTATGCCGGTCCGGGCGCCGTGGCGCGCGGGCGGCTGGCGCTGGCGATCGTGCGCGAGCGCCTGGCGCTGACAGGCGTGGCGACGACCGAAACCCGCTTCGAGCTCATCGGCGTTGATGCCGCGCACCTCGCGGGCGACGCTGCCGCCTTCGCCGAGCCGTCCGAAGTGCGCGTGCGCGTGGTCGGCCGCACGACAAGCCTCGCGGAGGCGGCGCGGATCGGCAACGAGGTCGAGACGCTCTACACCAATGGCCCGGCGGGCGGCGGTGGGGCGTGGAAATCGGCACGCCAGATCGTCGCGGTGGTCTCGACGCTGATCGCGCGCGAGCGGGTCGTGCCCGCGCTGCATTACGAGGTGGCCTGACATGCGCCTGCGCGAACTGGCCCACGCCCGCACCGGCGACAAGGGCGACACCTCGCAGATCTCCGTCATCGCCTACGATCCGGGCGACTATGCCTGGCTCGCGGAGCATGTGACCGAAGCCCGCGTCCGGGCCCATTTCGCGGCCATCCTGCGGGGCGAGGTGACGCGCTACGAACTGCCGGCGCTCGGCGCGCTTAACTTCGTGCTCACCGCGGCGCTGGCGGGCGGCGTGACGCGGTCGCTCGCGCTCGATCCGCACGGCAAGACGCTCGCCTCGCTGCTGCTCGAACTCGAACTGCCGGATCGCCAGCGGCCCGTTTCGGCTTGAGGCCCCGAGCCCGGCCGCGACGTGAGGCGGGCCTTGACAGTTTGATTGAATGACTGTTCAGTCATATCGACACACTGCCAAGGCCCGACCGGCATGATGATGCATTCGCGCCCGCCCGGCGGCGTTCCCAGCGCCCACGCCGACCGGTTCGCCCGCCGCCTGCTGCCGCCGCCCGCCCTCTGGCCGCAATTCGACTACGCGGCGGCACATCTCTGCGACTACCCGGACCGGCTCAACGCCGCCGCGGCGCTGGTCGACGCCGCGGTGGCGGCCGGCGCCGGTGCCAAGGCTGCCTATCATTTCGGCGACCTCAGCTGGACCTACGCGCACTTGCTCGACCGGGCCGAGCGCATCGCCCGCGTGCTGGTCGAAGATCTCGCGCTGGTCCCGGGCAATCGCGTGCTGCTGCGCGCGGCCAACTCTCCGATGCTGGTGGCCTGCTGGCTCGCGGTGCTCAAGGCCGGCGGCATCTGCGTCACCACCATGCCGATGCTGCGCGCGCGCGAACTCGCCTACATCATCGACAAGGCCGAAATCAGCCACGCGCTCTGCGACATCGACCTCGCCGAGGAGATGGAGACGGCGCGTCGCCAGACGGCGATGGCGCGGATCGCCTATTTCAGCGCCACCGGCGACGCGACGAACCGGGATGCGGACCTCGACCGCGCCGCCGCCGCCAAGCCGGCCGGCTTCGCGACCGTTCCGACCGCGGCGGACGATATCGCGCTGATCACCTTCACCTCGGGGACCACGGGGTACCCGAAAGCCGCGGCGCATTTCCACCGCGACATACTGGCCGCCGCCGACAGCCTGCCGCTGGTCTATCGCGTCGCGTCCGACGAGGTGGTGTGCGGATCGGCGCCGATGGCGTTCACCTACGGGCTGGCGGCGCAGGTGCTCTATCCGCTGCGCTTCCGCGCCACCGCGGCACTGGTGGCGCGCCCGGCGCCGGAGAACATCCTCGCCGCCGTGGCACGCCACCGCGTCACCAGCCTCTACGGCGTGCCCACCGGCTATCACCACATGCTGGCGCAGATCGGCCGCTTCGATCTCCGCAGCCTGCGCCGCTGCGCCTCGGCCGGGGAACATCTCCGCGGCGCATTGTGGCAGGCGTGGCGCGAGGCGACCGGGGTCGGCATCGTCAACGGGCTCGGCATGACCGAGCTGCTCAGCCATTGTCTCTCGGAGAGCGAGCCGGTCGAGCATCCGGGATCAACCGGACGGGCCGTCCCCGGCTACACGGTCTGCCTTCTCGACGATGATGGCGTGCCGCTGCCGCGCGGCCGGCGCGGCCGGCTGGCGGTGCGCGGGCCGACCGGCTGCCGCTACCTCGACGATCCGGAGCGCCAGGCCGCGTTCGTGCGCAATGGATGGAACGTCACCGGCGACATCATGGAACAGGATGAAGCCGGCCGCTTCTGGTACGTGGACCGCAGCGACGACATGATCGTCTCCGCCGGCTACAACATCTCCGCGCAGGAAGTCGAGCGCGCCCTCTCCGAGCATCCCGATGTTGCCGAATGCGCTGTCGTCGGCGTGCCGGATCCGGTGCGCGGCGCGATCCTGCGCGCTTGCGTCGTGCTGCGCGAACCACGCGACAACGAGGCGGAGACGGCCGACGAGCTTGGCGCCTTCGTCAGATCGCTCATCGCCACCTACAAATGCCCGCGCGAGTTCCGCTTCATCGAGGCGCTGCCGCGAACGGCGACCGGCAAGGTGCAGCGCTTCCGCCTGCGCCAGTCCTGAGCCACGCGCGAACGAGGAGACCGCAGTATGAAATTTGCCGATAAGATCGCCCTCGTCACCGGCGGCGCGTCCGGAATCGGCCTGGCCACGGTCCAGGGCTTCGCTGCTGAGGGCGGCGACGTTCTGCTCGCCGACATCGACACCGCCAAGGGCGAGGCCGCGGCCGCGTCGGTGCGCGCCGCCGGCGGCAGAGTTGAATTTGTCCGCCTCGACGTCACCGACAAGGCCTCGATCGCCGCCTGCCGCGAGCAGGTGCTGACGCGCCATGGCCGGCTGGACATTCTCGCCAACGTCGCCGGCTGGGGCCATATCCAGCCCTTCGTCGAGAACGACGACGCCTTCATCGCCAAGGTGATGGCGCTCAATCTCCTCGGCCCGATCGAACTCGCGCGTGCCTTCTTCCCCGGCATGATCGCGCGCAGGAGCGGCAAGATCGTCAACGTCGCGAGCGATGCCGGGCGCGTCGGCAGCCTCGGCGAGAGCGTCTATTCCGCGGCCAAGGGCGGCGTGATCGCCTTCAGCAAATCGCTCGCCCGCGAGGGCGCTCGCCACAACATCGCGGTCAACGCCGTCTGTCCCGGCCCGACCGACACGCCGCTGCTGCGCTCCGAGCCGGAGAAGTTTCTCGAAGCCTTCATCAAGGCGATTCCCATGCGCCGCTTCGGCAAACCAGCCGAGGTGGCGGCGGCGATCCTGTTCATGGCCAGCGCCGAGGCCGACTACGTCACCGGCCAGGTGCTGAGCGTCAACGGTGGCATCACCATGGTCGGCTGAGCCGACCCGCAACAGAGGGCAACCAGGATGAGAGAGTTCGACGCTGCTGGCTACAAGGCGATTCACTTCCGCTGGCATGTCGAGAACAAGGTGGCCACCCTCGTGCTCGACCGGCCGGAGAAGAAGAACCCGCTGACCTTCGACTCCTACGGCGAGCTGCGCGACCTGTTCGAGAATCTCGCCTATGCGGCGGAGGTGAAAGCCGTCGTGCTCGCCGGCGAGGGCGGAAATTTCTGCTCCGGCGGCGACGTGCACGAGATCATCGGTCCGCTGACGCGCATGGACATGCCCGAGCTGCTCGAATTCACTCGCATGACGGGCGATGTCGTCAAGGCGATGCGCCAGTGTCCGCAGCCGATCATCGCCGCCATCGACGGCGTCTGCGCCGGCGCCGGCTCGATGCTCGCCTCCGCCGCCGATATTCGTCTCGGCACCGCGCGCTCCAAGGTGGCGTTCCTCTTCGTCCGCGTCGGCCTCGCGGGCGCGGACATGGGCGCCTGCACCCTGCTGCCACGGCTCATCGGGCTGAGCCGGGCGTCGGAGCTGCTCTACACCGGCCGCGCGATGGGTGGCGAGGAAGCGGAGCGGATCGGCTTCTACACCAGGCTGCACGAGCCCGAGGCGCTGGTCGCGAACGCCCTCGCCCTCGCCCGCACCCTGGCCGACGGGCCGACCTTCGGCCATGCCATGACCAAGACGATGCTGTGGCAGGAATGGAACGCCGGCCTCGGCGAGTGCATCGAGGCCGAGGCGCAGGCGCAGGCGATCTGCATGCAGACGAGGGATTTCCAGCGCGCCTACACCGCCTTCGCCGCCCGCCAGACCCCCCGGTTCGAGGGTAATTGATGGCCGATTTTTCCTACCGCGACTGGCCGTTCTTCGACGCCGGGCACCGCGCCTTCGCCGCCGAGCTCGAAGCCTGGGCGGCGTCGGCCAATCTGGAGGAAACCGCCCATGCCGCGGGCGGCCCGGCGCTGGACGAGGCGACCCGGACGCTCGTCCGCCGCCTCGGCGCCGCCGGGCTGCTGCGCGTCTGCGTCCCCCGCGCCTATGGCGGCGCCCGCGAGGGGCTCGATGTCCGCAGCCTGTGCCTGGCCCGCGAGTGTCTCGCCCGCCACGCCGGCCTCGCCGATTTCGCCTTGGCGATGCAGGGTCTCGGCAGCGCCGCCATCACCCTCGCCGGCAGCGAGGCGCAGCGACGACGCTACCTGCCCGCCGTCGGCGAGGGCGCGCTGATCGCCGCCTTCGCGCTCTCCGAGCCCGATGCCGGATCCGACGTCGGCGCGATGACGACGCGGGCGGTGGCGGACGGCGGCGACTTTGTTCTCGACGGCACCAAGACCTGGATCTCGAACGCCGGGATCGCCGATGTCTACACCGTCTTCGCGCGCATCTCCGGCACGCCGGGAGCAACCGGCCCCGGCACAAAGGGTCTCGGCGCCTTCATCGTCGAGGCCGGAACACCCGGCCTCACCGTCGCCGAACGAATCGACGTCATCGCACCCCACCCGCTCGGGACACTCCGCTTCGATGGCTGCCGCGTGCCGGGGAGTGCCATGCTGGGAGCGCCGGGCGAGGGCTTCCGCATCGCCATGTCGGTGCTCGACGTTTTCCGCGCAACGGTTGGCGCGGCGGCACTCGGCTTCGCCCGCCGCGCGCTCGATGAGGCGACTGCCCGCGCGGTGACGCGCCACGCGTTCGGCCAGGCCCTGGCCGGGTTCCAGCTGGTGCAGGCCAAGCTCGCGGATATGGACGTCGCCATCGACGCCGCCGCCCTCCTCGTCTACCGCAGCGCCTGGCTCAAGGACGTGCAGGGCGGACGGGTCACGCGCGAGGCTGCGATGGCCAAGCTGTTCGCCACCGAATCCGCGCAGCAGGTGATCGACCAGGCGGTGCAGATTTTCGGCGGCCTCGGCGTGGTGAGCGGCGTCGTCGTGGAGCGGCTCTACCGCGAGATCCGCGCCCTGCGCATCTACGAGGGCACCAGCGAGATCCAGAAGCTGGTGATCGCCGCCAAACTGCTGGAGCGGCACGGCTCGCCAGGCCCCGGCCCTTGACAAATCCGCGCCGCGCACCGACGGACGGCATGACAGCAACGGTCCCGCAGCGCATGGACATCGAGCCGGACGAACACTCGGGCGTCAAAAGCCAGGTGACCGACAGGGCCCTGGTGCAGAAGCGCCGCGGCCAGATGATCGCCGCCGCGACGGAGCTTTTCGCGCGGCAGGGCTTCTATCGCACCACGATCCAGGAGATCGCGCGCAAGGCCGGCGTCAGCAGCGGCCTGATCTACCAGTATGTCGAGGACAAGGAGGATGTCCTCCTCCTCGTCCTGCTCAGCGTGCTGGAATCCTACAAGCAGGAAATTCCCGCCGCGCTCGCGGGCCTGACCGATCCGCTGCAGCGCTGCTTCGTCGCCCTCGATGCCTATTGCCGCGTCGTCGATCAACGCCGCGCGGCGACGGTGCTCGCCTATCGCTCCACCAAATCGCTGCCGCAGCCGCGCCGCGAGCTGATCAAGGCCGCCGAGCTGCAGACCAACGAACTGATCGCCGCCAACCTGCGCGCCTGCATCGCGGCGGGGCTCTTCCGCGATGTGAATGTCGAGCTGACGACCTACCAGATGGTCACCTTCGCCCATAGCTGGGCGCTGAAACACTGGCGTCTGCGCGCGGTGTGCGCGCTCGACGCGTATATCGCGCAGGGTCGGGATTTCTTCGCCCACGCCCTGCTCACGCCGAAGGGCCGCGCCGCCTACCGCCGGCTCTATCCAGCGGCCGCGTGAGGAAACAGGGTCCGCTGACTGGGAGCGGTCGTGGCGGCGATGGCGACGACCCCGCTCCGGCCAAGGCGCTGGCCGTGCCCTTCCGCCTTCCAGCCGAGCCGAAACCAGGCTATTCTCCCGCCAATGCCCATAAGGGTCTGCGTCGATCGCCTTCGAAGCGGCGCCGCGCGGGCAGCGGGTCTCGCTTTCAGAGCCGAGCGGTTCCCGTCGCGCTGCACCCCGCAGAGGTCAGCCCATGATCGGATCGAGATTCGTCACCGCGGTGATGGTCGCATTCACATCGCTGGGGCCAGTCTGGGCACAAGCGGAGGACACGACGATGCGGAACGACGTGCAGATGGTCGCTCCAGCGCTCGCGAAATATACGCGCGACCGGCTCCTTGGCGAGGTTTGGAAGCGTCCGGGCCTCTCGGCACGGGATCGCAGCATCGTCACGCTCGCCGCTCTGATCGCGCGCGACCAGACGATCGAGATGGCGTTCTATCTCGATCTCGCGCTCGATAGCGGCGTGAAGCCGCGCGAGATTTCGGAGATCATCACCCACCTCGCGTTCTATTCCGGCTGGGCGAACGCCATCTCCGCAGTCGCCGTGGCCAAGGATGTCTTTGCGGCGCGTGGGATCGGCCCCGATCAACTTCCGGCGGCCTCGCCGCCACTTCTGCCGCTCGACGGGGCCGCCGAAGCGGAGCGCGCGGCGCGTGTCAGCAAGCAGTTCGGTGCCACCGCGCCCGGCCTCGTTCAGTACACCACCGACATTCTGTTCCACGACCTCTGGCTGCGTCCCGATCTCGCGCCGCGCGACCGCAGCCTGGTCACGGTCAGCGCACTCATCGCATCCGGTCAGGTCGCGCAGATCCCCTATCACCTCAATCGGGCGATGGATAACGGGCTGACCCAGCCGGAAGCCGCCGAGGTCATCACGCATCTCGCCTTCTATGCCGGATGGCCGAACGCCATGTCGGCGCTGCCGGTCGCAAAAGATGTGTTCGAGAAGCGTCGGCACTAGAGCAAGCTCCGATCTGGTCGAGCCGTTCCGGCTCGGGCACGTCGGAGACAAGTTGCTCCGGACTCATTTGGTTCTGGAGCAATCGACGGCGGCGGGGCGGTGGTGGATGATACGCGAACCAGAAACGGGGAGACGCCACCATGAGCTACGGCAAGCTGATCGAGTATGCGGACGCCGCGCCCGAGGCCCGTGCGGTGATGGACGAAATCAAGGCCGCGCGCGGCGTGCCGGACGTGAACAACGCCTGGAAGGCGATGGCGCGCCACCCAGCCGTGATGCGCCGCTTCTGGGAGCGGGCGAAGGCGGTGATGCAGCCCGGGGTGCTGGACGCCAAGACCAAGGAGCTGATCTACGTCGCGGTCAGCATCGCCAATGGCTGCCATTATTGCACCGCGTCGCACACGGCGCTGGCGACACGGAAGGGCGCGAGCGAGGCCGAGCTGGCGGAAATGGTCGAGATCGTCAGCCTCGCCCTCGAGGGCAACAGCTACGCGACGTTCTACGGCCAGGACGTGGACCCCGCCCTCAAGGGCTAGGCTCCGTCCGCCTGGCTGCCTGAACCCGCAGATAGCCGATCACCGCGTCGATATCGGCATCGCTGACGACGTCGGCCGCGAATCCCGGCATGCGCTGCGCCGGCCAGGTGCGCACCGCCGCCGGGTCGCGGATCAGCGCCCGCAGCCCGTCGGCGGTGAAATAGGTCACGGCCGGCATCGGCCGCAGCAGATCGGGCCCCGCCACGCCCTCCCCGTTGCCGGCGAGTCGGTGGCACGGCAGGCAGTTGACGATGAACACCGCCTGCCCGCGCCGCGCCGGCGCGTCTGCGGGCAGGGACGCGTCCACCGCCAGCCCCGGCCATCGCTGCAGCGGCGAGGCGACTTCGGCAAAGCCCGCCAGCGCATAGGGCCACTGCTCGGAGGAGACATGGCCAAGCTCGGGGTGCTGCCAGATCAGGTAGAACGGACCGGCCGAAACGCTCTGGCCCGGCAGGTTCGGCCACGGGTGCGCCGCGTCCTCGACCGCCACCCACGGCACCGACGCGCCATCGATGAGGCTCCGCGGCAGCTGCGAGACGAACCCGTCCGTGGCCCGCGCCGCAATCGTATCCGCCGCACTCGGGGGCAGGTCCGCGAGCAGCGCGCGCAGCGGCACGGCGCGATAGGTCATCGGCCGGCCATAGGCGGAATCGTGCGGCACGGTGACCGTCGCGACGTCCCGGCGCGCCAGCAGTTCGGCACGCGAGATCCGAACGCTGGTGCCACCCATCGTGATCGTCAGCTCGGGCTCGGCGGCAATGGCGGACGAACCGGCCAGCCCAGCCAGCAGGAACAGAATCAGCGACAGGATCGTTGGCATCGCGCGCCTCCCGTGGTGAGCCACCCCACTCAAGCTCTATGTTCGATCGCGTGATTCAGAGCTGCGGCGAGTTCACCTACGGTCATCACGCTCCAGGCGAGGACCGAACCATGCCGCGGCCGATGGTGGCGGAGGCCGTCAACCGCCCGATAGCCCAAGGCAGGCGGCAATGCGCGGGCGGGCTCTGCCTCCGAGGAAGCTAGATTCCCGCATACCAGGCATATCCCTGGTCTTCCCAATAGCCGCCGTTGCCGCCACCGATGGAGCGGAAATCCTCGACCAGTTCGATCCGCATCACATATTTCGCCATCTTATAGCCCAGTTGTCGCTCCACCCGCAGCCGCAGCGGCGCGCCGTGCGCCACTGGCAGGGCCGTGCCATTCATCTCGTAGGCCAGGATGGTCTGTGGATGCACCGCTTCTATGAGGTCTATGCTTTCATAATATTTTGTCGCCGGATTGCCGTTCTCCATCGGATCCGCGCAATGGAATACGGCGAACCGCGCCGCGCCCTTCGGCTCGACCCGCTGGAGGATCTCGGCCAGCGGCACGCCTGTCCATTTGCCGATGCAGCTCCAGCCCTCGACGCAGTCATGGCGGGTGATCTGCGTCCGCGCCGGCATGGCGCGCAGATCCGCCAGCGAATACTGGACTGGCCGGGCCACCAGCCCATCCACCAGCAGCTTCCACTCGGCGAACCCGCTCGCCGCGAGCGCCTGGTACTCGTCGTCGTCCGGGTCCTGGGTCCCGTTGCCCTTGAACGACCGGGTGATATCCGCCTCGGTATATTCGGGTGCGAGCGCATCACCGGCGAGCCAGTGCTGCACCAGCAGCGAAAGACGCGAGGCGCTGCCCAGCCACCCCTGCACCTTGGGATTGCCCGCCAAGCGGTCGCACCCGCCCAGCAGCAGCGAGCCCAGCGCCGCCGTCGTCACCGCGCGCCGCCCCGGCGCGCGCGGCTTGTCGTCACTGGCCATGGCCATCGTCCTCGATCGCGTAGCGTCCCGTCACCATGGAGCGGAGATTGTTCCACACGCCGGACAGCACCACCATCAGCACGTGCACCAGCACGAAGCCGACCAGCAGCATGGCGCAGATGAAATGCACGGTGCGAGCCGATTGTCGGCCGTCGAACAGCGCGAGCAGCCAGGGGAACGCCGCGTCCAGCCGCGGCGACATTGCCAGGCCGGCGAGCACGATCACCGGCAACACGATCGCGACCACCCCGAGATAGGCCAGCTTCTGCAGCACATTATAGGCACGCGCTTCCTCGCCGTGCGGAAAGCGCAGCAGCGCGTGGTCGCGCACCGTCCGCCCGATCAGCCGCCACTCGCCCCGGCGCGGGACCAGATCGCGCCACAAATGGGCACTGATCACGCCCGCCAGCACATAGACCGTGCCGTTCGCGACCAGCAGCCAGGCGAAAAAGAAATGCCACAGCCGGCCCTCCGCCAGCGACTGCCAGCCCGGCAGGGTGATCCAGCCCGGAAAGCCGCGGGCCACGGGCTGCCCCGACGCGTCGTTCGACACGCCCAGCACACCGGTGGTGACAAACCGGTGCCCCAGCACCGTCGTGACCCCACGCGCCGGCTCTTCCGCCGTCATCGCCAGCAGCGGATGGTCGAAGTCGGACTGCTGGCCCCAGTACAGGGCCGGGTGCGCGTTGAAAATCTGCAGCCCGCTCATCAGCAGCACGGTCAGGCAGACGACATTCACCCAATGCGTCACCCGCACCACGGCCGAGTGCCGATGGATCAGCCGGCGCCCCGGACGGGGTTCGGAGGCCGCCCTGCCTGCGCCGGCCATCGACGTCACATCGGCGGCTTCAGCCCGTCCTTGCCGACCACGACCGCGCCCGCCGCGAGCTGGCCGTCATCGGCCTTGCGCGCGATCACGAACACCTTGGCGCCCGGCTTCAACTCATCGGCCGACCCGGCGGTGAAGGCGACGATCTGAGCGTCCGGCGGCACGTCGATGGTCTGCGACCCACCCTTGTAGTCCAGCTTCAGGACCCGGTCCGCGCCGACCGACTCGACCTTCGCGATGTTGGCGTTGGTCATCATGTTCGGTCCGCTGTCCAGATCCCAGGGATAGTGCCCTTCACCCAGCCCGCGCAGGCTCTCGTCGAAAATATGCACCTCGACCGCGACCCGATGGCCATTCTTCTCGACCGAGGTGATCCCGACGAAGCGGCCGTCGGCGACGGCGCTGATATCGGCCCGGCTGACCTGGAAGACCTTGGTGGTGTCTGCGAAGGCGACCTTCTGCTCGCCGCGCGCGGTCTTCACCGCCAGGACATGGTCCTGCAGCGAGTCGACGCTGCCCCGCAGGTGCTGCGGCGGCGGCCCTTCGGCGCCGGCCCAGGAGGCGGCGAACAGCGTGCCACCGAAGGCGAGCGTGAGACCGAGCGTGACGCGACGAATATCCATGGCGTGGTACCCCCCCGTTCTGTTCTATCCGCTTCTATTCTATCCGCCGGCTTCCCGGCCTGTTTGACCCGTAGCGTTAGCAGCGAATCGGCCCCTCAACAAGGCCGATGCCACGCGACCGCATTCCGCCATACCCCGGTGATAGACGGAGCGCGTCACAATGGCCCGGATTTCGCGCTGGCTATCCTATTTGCGCGAAGGCAGCCGCGGCGCGTCCGCCTCGTCCGGCACTGGCACACCGGCGACGTTGAGCGTCATCGAGACGGTCGTGTAGTAGCCGGTCAGACCGATGAGATCGACGGCGCCCTGGTCGCCGAAGCGGGCTTTCACGGCGTTGAAGGTGGCGTCCGTCACGGTCTTGTGGGCATAGAGTTCGGTGCAGAAATCATAGACCATGGCCTCGTCGGCGCTCATGCCCTCGGGCCGGCGGCCGGCGCCGATGGCGTCGGCGATGGCGGGGGAGAGGCCGGCCTGCATGGCGATCTTGTAGTGCGCGTACCATTCGAACTCGGCATTCCACTGGCGCGCGGTGACGAGGATGGCGAGCTCGTTCAGCACGTGCGGGATGGAGGATTTGAAGCGGATATATTCGCCGACGCGCTGCAACCGGTCGGCGAGATCGGGGCTGCGCAGCCAGGCATTGAAGGGGCCGGCGAGCGAGTGGCGCGGGCCGGAGGTGATGTGGCTGACGACCTCCTGCTGCGCCGGCGTCATCTGGTCCGGCGTCAGCGCGGGGAAGCGCTGCTGGGCGCGGACGCTGCCGGCGACGAGCATGAGCGCCGCGGCGGCGGCGAGCGGATGGTGCATGGTGTTGCCTCCCTGGGTGGTGGGTCGTGTTCAGCCTGGCCGCACGAGCAGGTGTCGCTTACGGCCGATGATGATCTCGAGCGCGCCGTCGCGGAGATCGCCGGTGGTGAAGCGCTGCGTCTCCTCGGCGAGGAGGGTGTCGTTCACGCGCACCGCGCCCTGGCGGATGAGCCGGCGCGCTTCGCTGTTGCTCGGCGCCCCGCCGGCGGCGACGACGAGGGCGACGGCACTCATGCCCGCCGCCAGCGTCGCGGCGGGCACATGCACGGTGGGCAGATCCGCCGCGGCGCGGCCTTGCTCGAAGGTGGCGCGCGCCGTTTCCGCCGCCGCCGCCGCCGCGGCGCGGCCATGCGCCAGCGTCGTCGCCTCGGTGGCGAGGATCTTTTTCGCCTCGTTGATCTCGGCCCCGCCGAGCGCCTCCAGCCGCGCGATCTCGGCGATCGGGACCTCGGTGAACAGGCGCAGGAAGCGCCCGACATCGGCGTCCTCCACGTTGCGCCAGAACTGCCAGTATTCGTATGGCGAAACACGGTCCGCGGTGAGCCACACGGCGCCCTGGGCGGTCTTGCCCATTTTCGCCCCGGAGGCAGTGGTGATCAGCGGCGAGGTGAGCCCGAACAGCGCCGCGCCCTCGGTCCGGCGGCCGAGTTCGACACCGCAGACGATGTTGCCCCACTGGTCCGAGCCGCCCATCTGCAACAGCACGCCGTGGCGGCGGTAGAGCTCGCGGAAATCGTAGCTCTGCAGGATCATGTAGTTGAATTCGAGGAAGGTGAGCGGGTGCTCGCGCTCCAGCCGCAGGCGCACGCTGTCGAAGCCGAGCATGCGGTTGACGGTGAAATGCGTGCCGACATCGCGCAGCAGGTCGATATAGGCGAGCCGGTCGAGCCAGTCGGCGTTGTTGACCAGGCGGGCGTCGGCCGGGCCGTCGCCGAAGCGCAGGAACGGATCGAAGACGCGGCGGATGCCGGCCATGTTCTCGGCGATCTGCGCGTCGGTGAGGAGCTGGCGGGATTCATCCTTGCCGGAGGGGTCGCCGATGCGCGTCGTGCCGCCGCCGAGCAACACCAGGGGCGCGTGGCCGGTGCGCTGAAACAGGCGCAGCAGCATGATCTGCACCAGCGAGCCCACATGCAGGCTCGGCGCGGTGCAGTCGAACCCGATATAGGCCGGCACGCGGCCGGCGCGCAGCAGATCGTCCAGCGCCTCGGTGTCGGTGCATTGAAACACGAAGCCGCGCGTGGTGGCTTCATGGAGGAAATCGCTCTTCGGCATGTCGGCGGTGTGCTCCAGCCTTTCCCAGGCGGTTCGTGCTCTGGCCCACGCCGGGACTTTGCCATGCGCCAGGGCACGCGTTCGATGTCGAGGCAAAATTCAGCCAAGGCCCTGAAACGGGCGCCGGCCTCAGGCCACTAGCACGGGGAGCGCGGGGAGAAAATGCGGGTGATCGGGCTGATGAGCGGCACCTCGCTGGACGGGGTGGACGCGGCGCTGATCGAGACCGACGGGGAGCGCGTGACGGGCTTCGGGCCGCGTCTGACGCTCGCATACGACGCGGCGCTGCGTTCCGATCTGCGCCACCTGCTCACCCTCGCACCCGGGCTGGCGGCGGGCGACGGCTTCCTCGCCGAGGTCGAGGCGCGGCTGACGGCGCGGCACGCCGAGGCCGTGGCGGCGCTGGGCGGGGATGCGGACCTGCTGGGCTTTCACGGCCAGACCATCCTGCACGCCCCGGCCGCGCGGCGGACCTGGCAGATCGGCGACGCGGCGGCGCTGGCGCGGGCGACCGGCATGGCGGTAGCGCATGATTTCCGCACCGCGGACGTCGCCGCCGGCGGCGAGGGCGCGCCACTCGCCCCGGTCTTCCACGCCGCGCTCGCCGCCGGTCTGCCGCGGCCGCTGGCGGTGCTCAATATCGGCGGGGTGGCGAACGTGACGTGGATCGGCGCAGACGGCGATTTCACCGCCTGCGACACCGGCCCGGGCAACGGCCCGCTCGATGACTGGTCGATGCGCCACACCGGCACCGCGTTCGACCGTGACGGCGCGCTGGCCCGGTGCGGACGGGCGGACCCGGCGGTGATGGGGCGGCTGCTGGCCCACCCGTATTTCGCCCGCCCGGCGCCGAAATCGCTCGACCGGCTGGATTTTTCCGCCCTCCTGTCGGCGAGCGGGCTGGCCGCGCTCGCGCCCGCGGACGGCGCCGCGACGCTCACTGCCTTCATCGCCGCGGCGGTGGCCGCGACGCGGCTGCCGGCAGCGCCACGGCGCTGGCTCGTCACCGGCGGCGGGCGGCGCAATCCGGCGATCATGGCAGCGCTGGCCGCTTCGCTGCCGGCCCCGGTCGAGCCGGTGGAGGCGGTGGGCTGGGATGGCGACGCGCTGGAGGCGCAGTGCTTCGCGTTCCTCGCCGCCCGCGTGGCCCGCCGCTTGCCGCTGAGCTTCCCGGCCACCACCGGCGCTCCGGCGCCGCTGGCCGGCGGACGCATCACCGCGCCTTGAGCGTCAAGGGACCGGCATGCGCGCCAGGAGAGCCACCGCCGGCATGCATCCGCGTTCGCGTTTCGGTCAGGTCGGGAACAGGAAACGAACGATTGGTTAACCGCAGCGCCGCGGAGGTTTGCGACCGCCGGCGGCTGGTCTAGCCTGCGCCCATGTCCAGTCTGCGCTTCGGAATCGATCTCGGCGGCACCAAGACCGAGATTATCGCCCTCGATCGGGACGGCACCCCGCGCCTGCGCCAGCGCGTGCCGACGCCGCGCGACTATACCGCGCTGGTCCCCGCCATCGCCGAGATGGTGCGCGCCGCCGAACGCACGCTGGGGGCGAGCGGCAGCGTCGGCGTCGGCATCCCCGGCACGATCTCGCCGGCCAGTGCGCTGGTGAAGAATGCGAGCCTCGGCGACCTCAACGGGAAGCCCTTCGACCGCGACCTTGCCGCCGCGCTCGGGCGCGCGGTGCGGGTGGAGAACGATGCGAATTGCTTCGCCCTCAGCGAAGCCGTCGATGGCGCCGCGGCCGGGGCGCGAATCGTCTTCGGCGTCATTCTCGGCACCGGCTGCGGCGGCGGCATCGTCATCGATGGCACCATCCTCGCTGGCCGGCACCGCATCGGCGGCGAATGGGGGCACAATCCCCTGCCCTGGCCGCAGCCGGACGAACGTCCGGGCCCCACCTGCTGGTGCGGCCAGGCCGGCTGTCTGGAGACGTGGATTTCCGGCACCGGCCTTGCCGTCGACTGCGACGGCCCCGGCGCGCGCGACGCGACCACCCTGCCGGCGCGGGCCGCCGCCGGCGAGGCGCGGGCGGCGCGTGCGCTGGACCGCCACGCCGACCGTCTCGCCCGCGCCCTCGCCCATGTGATCAACCTCATCGACCCGGACGCGATCGTGCTCGGCGGCGGGCTCTCGAACCTCGAGCATCTCTACGAGCGCGTGCCGGCCCTGCTGCCGCGCCACGTCTTCAGCGATGTCTGCACCACACCGGTGCGGCGCAACGCGCATGGCGACTCATCGGGCGTGCGCGGCGCCGCCTGGCTCTGGCCGGCGGCGGATTAGATCAACCTCCGACCTGATCGATCCATCAGGTCGAACCCTGCTCCCGTCAGCCGCTCAGACCGGCGCGACGGCGGGCACCGGAGGGGTCGCTTCGGCGAGCCACTCCAGCACCGTGCGCAACCCGTCGCGCAGCGGTGTCGGCGCCGGCAGGCCGAGCGCGGCCGCGCCCTGCTCGCGCGCACCGAGCGAGTGGACGATCTCGCCCGCGCGCGCCGGCCGCCAGCGCAGCGCCGGGCGCGTGCCGCAGAGCTCGGCGATGGTGCCGGCGAGATCGAGCACGCTGGTGGCCTGGCCGGTGCAGACATTGAACACCGGCGCACCCTCCGGCTGGCGGGCCATCGCCCGCAGCAGCGCCGTCACCACGTCCGCGACGTAGATAAAGTCCCGCGTCTGCCGCCCGTCGCCGAAAATCTCGACCGGCAGGCCCTGGCGCAGCCGGTCACAGAAGATCGAGATCACCCCGGAATAGGGCGAGCGCGGATCCTGCCGCGGTCCGAAGACATTGAAGAAGCGCAAACCGACGGTTGGGATGCCGAAGCTGGCGGTGGCGACGCGGGCGTGCAGCTCGCAGCCGAGCTTGTCCGCGCCATAGGCGGAGAGCGGCTGGCGCTCGGCGCTCTCGCGGATCGGCAGGTCCGTGCAATCGCCGTAGACCGCCGCCGAGGAGGCATAGACCATTGGCACCCGGCCGTCACCGGAACGCCGGCGCAACGCATCGAGGATGGTGATGGTGCCGGTGAGATTGACCCGGTGCGTATCCACCCACGCCTGCACGCCCCGCTCGACCGAGGCGATCGCGGCGAGGTGAAAGCACCCATCGACGCCGTCCAGCGCCTCGCGCACCCGTGCCGCGTCGGTGATGCAGCCCTCGATCAGCTCCGCCTCGGGCGCGAGATTGGCGCGATGACCGGTAGACAGATCGTCCAGCACGCGCACGGCGTGGCCCTCGGCCAGCAGCGCCGCGGCCAGATGCGAGCCGATGAAGCCGGCCCCGCCGGTGACCAGGAAGCGACGTTTCATGCGTCTACTCATCTGCCCCGTCCATCAGCTGCCCCGTCCATCAGCGCCGCGTAGGCGCGAAACATCCGCTCCTGGTCGTAGTCGCGCTCGGCTTTGGCCCGGTTCTCGGCGCCGATCGCGCTCCGCTCGGGGGTGCCGATCAGGGCCAGAACCCGGTCCGCGAGGGCCGCATCATCGCATGGGGCGATGAAGGGTTGATTGCCGGGCGCCAACATCTCGCGCACGTCCCCCACGTCAGTGGCCGCGACCGCAAGCCCGGACGCCATCGCCTCGAGGACCGAGAGCGGCATCTGCTCGGTATCGGACGACAGGGCGAATATATCAAAATCACGATAGAGTGGCGCCGTATCGGCGTGATGCCCGAGGAAGGTCACATGCTCGCTGAGGCCGAGGCGTTCGCTGAGGGCGGCCAGGCTGGCTCGCTCGGGGCCGTCGCCAACGATCACCAGCCGCGCCGCGGTCGTGGCGGTGACGATGCGGAAGGCGCGCAGGAGCCGACCGATGTTCTTCTCCGCCCGCAGCGCCGCGACGGTGCCGATCACCGGCTCGGCACCGTGCCCCCGCGGCGCCTCGGCGGTGAAGCGGGCGAGGTCGATGCCGTTCGGAATATAGCGCAGCCGGGCGGGATCCAGCTTCCAGATCTCGGTCGCGATCCGCCACAATGTGCGCGAGGGCAGTACGACGGTGCTCCGCCGCAAGAAGAGTCGCCGCGTCCAGATCCGGCGCGGAATCTGCGCGGCGCGCTCTTCCGGCCCGAATCCGTCCTCGATATGGATGTGGCGGGCGAGCGGCAGGGCATTCGCCATGGCCCACTCGATCGCGCCCCAGTTGTTGGTCACCAGAACCTGCGGGCGAATGGCCCGCAGCACACGCCGCGCCGCTCGCACGGTCGCCAACGTCGCACCTTTGCGCGCGGCGAAGGCGGGAAACTGCACATCCAGCCCCGGCGCAAGCCGTTCGCGGCAGGCGAGCGTGCCGTCCATGGCGATGATGGCATGCCGATAGGCCGGGCCGAACCGGTTTGCGAAGGCGGCGTAGCGCACCTGCGCCCCGCCGATGGCGAAGGTCGGGAAGACGGTCAGCAGCAAAGGCTCCGACCCCACCGATCAGCGGCCCGACGCAGTGTCGGACCACGCGCCACAGCCCCTGTCGCCTCGCATGGGTCTCCCGTGCCCCTTCCTGCCCCCCGAGCTGGATGCACCCAGTCCGGGCGTTTCGGAATACCCGTCTGGGATACCCGTCTGGGATACCCGTCTGGGATACCCGTCTGGGCGCTTCCGAATAACAGTCTGGGCGTTTCCGAATAACAGAGCGTTACGCCCGCCCGAGTGCATACTGCAGTGCACAGATCTGACGCGTCGCGGGGCGTCTGTCCAGTCCCGGGCCCTCTTGTCGCGCGCTGGCGCCGGCCATTAGCATGGCGCGCAAGGGCCGCGCCGCGGCTCAGGGAGGAGACAGATCCAATGGCGGATGTCGGGGACGCGATCGGGGCTGCATTCGAGAAGGCCGCGGCGAGCGGGGCGGTCGCCGGAGTGGTGGCGACGGCCTGCGTCGACGGACAGACGGTGTTCGAGGGCGCTTTCGGCAGCCGCGAGGTCGGCGGCGCCGTGCCGATGACGACGGACACCGTGTTCTGGATCGCCTCCATGACCAAGGCGATCACCGCCGCGGGGGCGATGCAGCTCGTCGAACAGGGCAAGCTCGCGCTCGATGCGCCGATCGCCGCCGTGCTGCCGGAACTCGCCGACCGGCCGGTGCTGGAAGGCTTCGACGCAAGCGGTGCGCCGCGGCTGCGCCCGGCGCGCGGGCCGATCACGCTGCGTCATCTGCTCACCCACACCGCCGGCTTCGCCTATGACATGTGGAGCGAGGACATCAAGCGCTACATGGAGCGCGAGGCGGTGCCCGGCGTCATCAGCTGCCGGCGCGACGCGCTCAAGACGCCGCTGATCTTCGACCCGGGAACCCGCTGGCATTACGGCATCAATATCGACTTCGTCGGCCTCGCCATCGAGCGCGTCAGCGGCCAGACGCTGGGCCAGTATCTCGCCGCCAACCTGTTCGAGCCGCTCGGCATGCGCGACACCGGTTTCCGCCTGCGCCCGGACATGCGCGACCGGCTCGCGCGCATGCATGTGCGCGGCGCGGACGGCGGACTGACGGCGATCGATTTCGAGATCCCGCAGAGCCCAGACTTCGAAATGGGCGGCGGCGGCCTCTACGGCACGGTCGGGGACTATCTCGCCTTCACCCGCATGATCCTCGATGGCGGCCGGGGAAATGGCCACCAGGTGCTGCGCCCGGAGACCGTCGCCGAGATGGCCCGCAACGCCATGGGCGAGGTCAGCATGGAACCCTTGGTCTCGGCGGTGCCCGGCAGCACCAACGATGTCGATCTCTATCCCGGCATGGTCAAGAAGTGGGGCCTGAGCTTCATGATCAACACCCAGGACGTGCCCGGCGCGCGGTCCGCCGGCAGCCTGTCCTGGGCTGGCCTCGGCAACACCTATTACTGGATCGATCCGGCCCGGCGCATCAGCGGCGTCATCGCGACGCAGACCCTGCCGTTCGCCGACCCGGTGGTGCTCGGGCTCTACGATACGTTCGAGCGTGGCGTCTATCAGGCGGCGGGTGCGGCCTGAGGCGGGCGCGGCGGCGAGCCGAGGGCTCCGAGGCTCGCCGCCATCTCCGTCGGGATCAGAACGGTGGCACCGCGCTCCTTGTTCATCTCGTAGAGCAGGTTCATCTGGCGCAACTGCAGCGCCACCGGGTTGGCCTGATAGAGCTCCGCCGCCACCAGCACCTGGCGGGCGATATCGGCCTCCGCCGAGGCGAGGGTGACACGGGCCTGGCGCTCGCGCTCGGCCTGCGCCTGACGGCTCATCGCGTCCTGCAGCGCCGCCGGGATGACGACATCGCGAATTTCCACCGACTGCACAGACACCCCCCAGCTCTCTGTCTTCTCGCTGATGGTCTGGCGCAGCTGCTCATCGGCGGCGCGGCGGTCGGTGAGCAGGCGGGACAGTTCGGTCGCGCCGATCATCTCGCGCAGCGAGGTTTGCGCCACCCGCTCCACGGCCTCGCGGTAGTTGGCGATGTTGATCGCCGCCGCATGCGGATCGACGACGCGCCAGAACACGATCGCGTCGACGCCGACCGAGACGGTGTCGCGCGTCAGCGCCTGCTCGGCGGTGATGCTGATGGTGCGGATGCGAAGGTCGATGGCCATGGCGACGACATCGACGAAGGGGATGAGCAGATAAAGGCCCGGACCACGGATCGCCTGAAAGCGGCCGAGCCGCAGCACCACCGCGCGCGTCCACTCATTGGCGATGCGGAGCGAGAAGACCAGGATCAGCACCAGCAGCGCCACCAGCACGATCAATGACATATCTGCATCCTCCCCCGGTTTCGGTTGACCCAGTGCAGGCATGCCCCAGATGCAGGGCATGAACGACGATCTCGAGGCCCGCTTCCAGCAGGTCCGCGGCCATACCGAGCGGCTCGCCGCGGCGCTGACGGCAGAGGACCAGGGCATCCAATCGATGCCGGACGCGAGCCCGGTGAAGTGGCACCGCGCCCATACCAGCTGGTTCTTCGAGCAATTCGTGCTGACGCCGCACCAATCGGGCTACACGGCGTTCGACCCGAGCTACGCGTTCCTGTTCAATTCCTACTACGAGACCGTCGGCGCGCGCCAGCCGCGGCCGCGGCGCGGCATGCTGTCGCGCCCCTCCGCCGCGGCGATCACCGCCTATCGCGCCCATGTCGACGCCGCGATGGCGGAGCTGATCCGCGCCGGCGCGGCGCCGGTGACGCTGGTCGAGCTCGGTCTGCAGCACGAGCAGCAGCACCAGGAGCTGATCCTCACCGACATGCTGCACGGCTTCGCCGAGAACCCGCTCGCGCCCGCGGTACTCCCCGGCTTCACCGAGGCAACGCCCGATAACTCGTCCGAATGCATCGAGTTCCCGGGCGGCGTGACAAACCTCGGCGCCGACGGCTGCGGTTTCGCGTTCGATAACGAGACCCCCCGCCACGCCACGCTGCTGGCCCCTTATCGGCTGGCGCGCGGCCTGGTGCGCAACGCCGAATGGCTCGATTTCATCGCCGATGGCGGCTACCGCACACCGACGCTGTGGATGGCCGATGGCTGGGCCATGGCGCAGGAACAGGGCTGGACAGCGCCGCTGCACTGGCGCGCGGACGTGGACGGGTGGTGGCAATTCGGCCTCGGCGGCCTCGCCCCGCTCGATCCGGCGGCGCCGGTGCGCCATGTCTCCTGGTACGAGGCGGATGCCTTCGCCCGCTGGGCCGTGGCGCGACTGCCGAGCGAGGCGGAGTGGGAAGCGGCCGCCCGCCATCCCGGGCTGGAGGGACTGTTCGGCCATGTCTGGCAATGGACCGCGAGCCCCTACACCGCCTACCCCGGCTTCCGTCCCGCCGCGGGCGCGATTGGTGAATACAATGGGAAGTTCATGATCAACCAGATGGTTCTGCGTGGTTCCTCCCTCGCCACGCCGCCCGGCCATGCGCGGTTGAGCTACCGCAATTTCTTCCACCCCGACCGCCGCTGGCAGTTCTCCGGCCTGCGGCTGGCGTGGGACGCGTGACCGTGGCGCTCGACCCGGGGGTGCTCGACGAGGTTCTGGCCGGGCTCGGCGCCTCACCACGGACGCTGCCGGCGAAGCTGTTCTATGACGAGGAGGGCTGCCGGCTCTTCGCCGCTATCACCGAACTGCCCGAATATTACCTGACGCGCACCGAGCACGCGCTGCTGGCGGCCGAGGCCGGCGCGATCGCCGCCGCTCTGCCGGCGCACGCAAGCGTGGTCGAATATGGCGCCTCGAGCGAGGACAAGGCGCTGCTGCTGCTCGATGCGCTCGCGGCCGCGGGGGCCGCGGCGCGGTGCTACGTGCCGATCGACATCGCCGCGCCAGCCCTGACGGCGCTGACGGCGCGCCTGGCGGCGCGGTGGCCGAGCCTCACCGTGGCGCCGATCGCGGCGGATTTCCTCGCGCCGATCGCCCTGCCCACCGCCGCCCCGCCGCCGCGTGTGGGATTCTTTCCCGGCTCGACCATCGGCAATCTGGAACCGGCGGCGGCACGCGCCTTCCTCGCGCGCGCGAGAGCGACGCTCGGGCCGGCGGCCCGTTTCCTGATCGGGGTCGATCTGCGCAAGGACCCGGCCCGGCTGCTCGCCGCCTATGACGATGCCGCCGGCGTCACGGCTGCGTTCAACCGCAATCTCCTGGTCCGGCTCAACCGGGAGGCGGGGGCGGATTTCGACCCGGCCCAATTCGCCCACGAAGCGCGCTGGAACGCGGCCGAGGGACGCATCGAGCTGCACCTGGTCAGCCGGCGCGCGCAGCGGGTGCGCCTCGCCAACATCACCCTCACCTTTTCGGAGGGCGACAGCATCCATACCGAGAACTGCTACAAACACAGCGTCCAAGGCTTCGTTGCTCTGGCGTCGGCGGCGGGCTGGCAGGCACGGCGCGTGTGGACCGACGCCGATGCGACCTTCGCGCTGCATCTGCTCGCCACCGGCGGAGCGGACGAGAGCAACCTCGCATCACCCGGCATCGGCTGATGGGGGGTTGCTCCGGTGCTCCGACACTTTCGCATCCATCACCATGCGTCAGAGCAACAAACTGATTTTGTGACATGATGCAGCCAACACCCCGCAACGGGCGATGGCATCGGACCACTCGGATCACGTCTTTCCGGAGCCCGGCCCGGGCGCACACCCGGCGGTCGCAGAGGGCCGCCGGTCAGGGCCGGGATGCGATCACGCAGGACGTTTCTCGGATGCAGCGCAGGCGCGGCTCGATCCGTCCGTCGGGGAACATGTATCGCGCCAGCGCCCCGCGGGCGTCCTGCCCAGGCAGGAAGGGCGGCGCCTCGGTCGCAGCCTCGGCCGCCACGATTTCAGCCGCGGACGCTGTGGTGACAGCGAAACACGGCAACGCCGCCGTCGCCGCCGCTGTGCTGCCCGCGATCATCGGCACCACGAGCAGACCGTGCCAGGCTAGCGACCTCAGGACCGACTGGAGCGCATGTGACATGGCGTGATCATCCCATGAATCGGGATAGCGTCTCTTTTTCCTCCGAAATCGCTAACATGCGCTTAAGGCCGGCCCAACGCCCGCGACCGCCCCGCTCAGGGCGATCCAGATCCGGTGTTTGAGCGAGCGGCGTGTCCGATCAGCCTGGACCAGGCTTCCGGCCCGATGGACTCATCGGATCAGAGGTTGCTCCAGGCCGCCGGGCAGGCCCCCGTTCGCACCACGGCGGTTCGCGCGCTGGGCACGGGCGCGGACGAGGTGGAACAGCGCCAGCGCGGTGGTCATGATCAGCAATCCCGAGGGCTCAGGAGCGCTGACGGCAGGCGGCCGCGGCGTATCGAAGCTCGGTTCCTTGATTGTCGGTGGCAGCGGCGGCGTGCCGACCCCTGGACCAGAGACCGCGCCGGTGCCGAATGACGGCGCCGGGGCCAGCAACGCGGTCGCCTCGCCAGCGCCGGGAAAGATTGCACCGCCGTGGTCTGTCGCCAGCAGCACGGGAGGCGGCGGGGTCTCGCCGGGGCCGAGCGGCATCGGGAGGAAGCTCGGCAGCGCGGTGGCGACGCAGGCAACGGATTTGATCAGAAGCGCGCGGTGCGGACGGAGGAGATGGTGGCGGACGGCATGCCGTACCCCCTTCCCCGCCGTTCGCGCGACCGGATGGGCAAGGGGGTGCGCCGGCGGCAAGGGCGGCGCGCAGTTCCCGCTCATATCGTTCGCGGCCAGCTATCGTCCGCCGCACTCTGCGGCGGACGACTTGCTTCGGCTGGCCAGTTCGCCACAGCGGTCGGCAGCGCGGCGCGTGGCGGCTAGGCGCGACGGCGGCGGCGAGCCATGCCGAGGCCGATCAGCCCCGTCGCCAGCAGCGCCATGCTGGCGGGCTCCGGCGCGGCCACGGTCTGGCGGCTCAGGATTTCGGCGCCGACCGTGACATTGCCGCTGCCGGTCTCGGTGACGACGAAGAACGGGTCCGCCGGCAGGTTGTTCACCGACTGCACGACACCGCCGCTGCCCGGGTTGGTCAGGGTCGCGAGCACGGTGAGCTTGGTCAGATCGAGGCTGCTGGTGCTGAACGCGCCACTGTAAGCACTGATGGTCGCCGTCTCGCCGGCCTGGAGCGACCCGATCGAAATGCTCGTCGGCGCATAGCCGGCGCTGAGCGCGGCGCGGTTGTCGAGCAGAAGGTAGGTGCCCTTGGCGACCTCCCAGTCGGGATCGGAGCCGGTGGCGCTGGAGCTGGCGCCGAGCCCGGATTCACCGCCGGTGAACGTGCCATGCTTCTGCGTCACCCATCCGCCAATGGCGAGGCCCGGCGAATCGGACAGGTGGTAGGCGTCGGCGCTCAGCGTCACGCCCTCGTTGGTGAAGCTCTGGGCGTTGGTGCCGAGCACGCCGGTGATGGCGTCACTCCGGCCATTGGCGACCATGGAGCCGAAATCGAAGGTCACACTGCCGGCGCGCGCAGCGCCCGGCTGCAGCGTGAAGCCGGCGGCAAGGCCGACGGCGAAGGCGGCGACGATGCGCGCGGCGCGTCCGAAATGGTGGTTCATGATCCCCTCTCCCACGTTGACGTCGCCTCGCCCGGCTGGCGCCCGCGACGGCCGCACGCTCCGTGCGACAATCTCAAAAACGAGATAATCGCCTCAATTCATCATGGCAAGCCAAAAGTTTCTTTTTTGATAATTTCGAGCCGAACTTGATCCTGGAGCCGCGGCCGCGACCGGTCTATCCAGGCCGCGCCGGCCACCAACGGCTCAAGGGGGGAAACCGTGCCCGCAGCGACGTTTCAGATTCGCCCGCTCTCAGGCTCGATCGGCGCGGAAATCCTCGGCATCGATCTCGCCGCCGAACTGCCCGACGAGACCGTCACCGCTGTGCGCGCCGCGTTGCTCGAGCATCTCGTCATCGTCTTCCGCGACCAGCGGCTCGATCCGGCCGGGTTCGTCGCCTTCGCCGGGCGCTTCGGCACCCCGGTCGAATACCCATTCGTGCGCGGCCTCGACGGGTTTCCGGTCATCACCCCGGTGATCAAGCGCGAGCACGAGACGGTGAATTTCGGCGGCATCTGGCACTCCGACACGGCCTATCTGGAGACGCCACCGCTCGGCACCATGCTGCTCGCCCGCGAGGTTCCGCCCCGCGGCGGCGACACGCTGTTCGCCAATATGTATGCCGCCTACGATGCGCTCTCCCCGGCGCTGCGCGCCGTGCTCGATGGGCTGCGCGCGGTCAACAGCTCGGCCCGCGCCGATGTCTCGCGCACGCGCGAGGACCGTATCCGCGACACCCCGAGCGAGCAGGCGGGCCAGGTGTTCGAGGCCGTGCATCCGGTGGCACGCACCCATCCCGAGACTGGCCGGCAGGCGCTCTACGTCAACGTCGCCCATACCGCCCGCTTCGAGGGCATGACCGAGGCGGAGAGCGCCGGGCTGCTGTCCTATCTCTTTGCCCACCAGGTGCGGCCGGAATTCACCTGCCGGGTCCGCTGGGAGCCGGGGACGCTGGCCTTCTGGGACAACCGCGCCGCCCAGCACAACCCGGTGAACGACTATCACGGCTATCGCCGCGTCATGCACCGCATCACCCTGGCCGGCGACCGGCCGCGCTGAGAGCGCTCAGCGGCGGACCGCGCCGCGGCCGCCGGCGGCGAACTCATTGAGCAGGGTCAGGCCGACGCCGAGCAGCACGGGACCGAGGAAAATCCCCAGCAGCCCGAAGGCGAACACGCCGCCGAGCACCCCGAGCACGGTGAGCAGGAAGGGCAACCGCGCGCCACGGGCGATGAAATAGGGCCGGATGATGTGGTCGAGCCCGCTGACCACCACGGTGCCATAGATGGCAAGAAAGACACCGTGCCCGGTGCGGCCCGAGACCAGAAGCCACAGCGTCGCCGGCACCCAGACCAGCGGCGCGCCGACCGGCAGCAGCGCCAGCAGGCCGGCGAGGCTCCCGAGCAGCGCCGCGCGCGGCATCTCGATCAGCCACAGACCGAGATACGTCAACAGCCCCTGGACCAGCGCGTTGCCGAGAATGCCATAGACGGTGCCGCGCACGGCGAGCCCGGTGACACTGATGAGCCGATCGGCATAGCCGCCGGCGATGCGCCCGAGGATGGCGTGCAGGCTGCCTGTCATCGACTCGCCATAGACATAGAAGAAAAAGCTGATGAACAGGGCGAAGCCGAAGCTGACCACGCCATGGGCGATGCGCAGCAGCACGGTCAGGCTGCCCTCGGCGATGGCGCCGAAATAGGGGCGGAAGAACTCGCCCATCGAGCTGAGATCGTCGGCCCAGTGCTGCCAGAGATCGGCCATCCCGGGCCCGGCCAGCGGCACGTCCGCGAGCCAGCCTGGCGGGCCCGGCAAGCCCCCCTGCAGCGAGCCCTGGAGCAGGGCGCGCAAGTGCGCGATATCCTTGGCCCCAGCAGGGATCGCCAGGCCCAGCGGCACGACGACGACGACGCCGGCGAGCAGCACCATCAGCAGGGCGGCCGAAACCCGGTCCAGCCCGACCCGGCGCAGCTGGCGGAACAGCGGCCAGGTGGAGAACACCAGGATCGCCGCCCACAGCAGCGCCGAGAAGAACGGATAGAGCACATAGCCGCAGCCCAGCGCGATGCTGAGCACAAGCATCCCCAGCAGGATGCGTTCGGCGACCATCCGCCCCTGGGCTCCTGCACCGTCCGGCACCGTCCCTCCCCCTCTCCGTCGAAAGCCATCCCGTTCTGTGGCATCCCGTTCCGCGGGCGCATCGGCGCATGGCGCGCTGCCCCGGTCAAGCGCGGCGGGCCAGTTGAGCCCGCCGCGGCCGGGACGGCAATTCCATACCACGCGCTCTTCGTCTAGGGTGCGGTGCCGCACTCGCCGGCGGGTGCCCCGCTGCGGGCGCCCCGCACTCCGACACCCGCGCCGAGACTGGCCGCCGATCCGGGAGGAAAAACACCATGCCGCGCCTTTGTGCCAACTTGTCGATGATGTTCAACGAGGTTCCGTTCCTGGACCGCTTCGCGCGCGCCGCCGCCGCCGGGTTCAAGGGCGTCGAGTTTCTCTTTCCCTACGATCATCCGGCGGCCGAACTGCGTGCCCGGCTCGACGCCAACGGGCTCGAACAGGTGCTGTTCAACGCCCCGCCGGGCGATTTCGCCGCCGGCGAGCGCGGCATCGCCTGCCTGCCCGGGCGGGTGGTGGAGTTCCGCGACGGCATCAAGCGCGCGCTGGACTACGCCGCCGCCCTCGGTTGCCGGCGCCTGCACGTCATGGCCGGCCTCGCGCCGGCCGGCACGCCGTGGGAGACGCTGACGACCCTCTATGTCACCAACCTTGCCTGGGCGGCGGAGCAGACGCAGGCGGCCGGCGTCCGGCTGCTGATCGAGCCGATCAACCACCGCGACATGCCGGGCTACCTGCTCAACACGGTCGAGCAGGGCGCGGCGATCGTCGAGGCGCTCGGGCGTGAGCGGGCGGCGCTGCAGTTCGACATCTATCACTGCCAGATCACCGAGGGCGACGTCACGCGGCGGATGCAGACGCTGCTGCCGGTGATCGGCCATATGCAGATCGCCGACGTCCCCGACCGCCACGAGCCGGGCACCGGCGAGATCGGCTGGGACTATGTCTTCCGCCGCATCGACGAAATCGGCTACCGGGAATGGATCGGCTGCGAATATCGGCCTGCGGGAGACACAATGGCCGGACTCGCTTGGCGCGAGCGCTACGGCGTCTAGTGCCAACGCCGTGACTCACAAATCGAGCAATCGTTACCGACACGCAAGCAATGCCCCTTGTGTGACGTGGGGTGGATGAATTATACCGTGCGAGTCGCGATTCTGAGATTTCTATGAGCTCGGACGGAAAACCCGCCCCGGCTGGTAATGTTCCGGCCGCGCTTTGGGGATTAGAAGCATGCGCTTCACGGATATCGGTCAACAGCTGCGAGCCTATCGCCTCGAATCGGGCCTGAGGGCCGAGGAGATCGCCGCCCGGCTCGGCGTCTCGCGCGCCGCGCTCTATCGCTACGAAAAGGGCGAGGTGATCAAGCTCGATACGGTGAAGCGGCTGGCAGAACTGCTCAAAATCTCGCCGCTATCGCTGCTCGGGATCGGGGTCGAGTACTATAACCGGGCCGCCGGCTTCCTCGAGCGGCTGCGGCAGGTCGAGGAAACGGCCGACCAGATCCTGCAGGTCAACGGCGCGCTCTGCTACCTGGTCACGTCCGACGCCTACGATGCCACCCTCGCCGAAGCCTTCGCCGAGGCCTCCGAGCGCGCCAGCGGCGAGCGTGACCGCGCCGCCCAGCGCGCGGTGCTGGATCAGGTGCTGAGCCTGCTCACCACCCGCAAGCGCATGTATGCGTCCCGCCGCCCTGGCATCATCGCCATGCTCTCCACCGCCGGCATCGAACGGCTGCTCTCGCTCGGCATCGCCGGCGCCCTGCCGCTCTCCGACCGCCTGCGCGGGGTCTGCCGCCAGGTGGCCGCGGCCGAGATCGAGAACATCGCCAACCTGATCGAGGCCGAGCCGATGGGGCTGCAGTTCGGCCTGATCCCGGACGCCGCCGAGCAGGTCGGCACCTTCCAGGTGCTGCGCGCGCGCGACCGCGCCACGCTGGTGGTCAATCCGTTCCCGCCGGACATGCACCCCGGCGCGCAGATCGGGGTCGCCATGGTCACCAGCGCCGATGAAGCGATCGCCGCGCATCAGCGCGTCGCCGAGCAGAACTGGCGCGAGGCCGCCAAGGGCGCTGCCGCCGCCGCCCGGGTGCGCGCGATGCTTGCCGCCCACAAGGCGGGATAGGCCCTGCCCAGAGCGGCGGGCTTGGGGCCTGGGCCACGCCGGTCTATGGTCCGGCGATGACCCTGCCCCTGCCCGCCCACCCCGACCTGGTCGTCGACTCCCGGCTCACCGTCTGGGACGGGCGCTTTCCGCTCGAACTGGTGCGCTTCCGCAATCGCCGCTTCGATGGCGCCTTCTCCGGCCAGCGCACCTGGGAACTCTGGCGGCGCGGCCGGGCCGGCGCGGTGCTGCCCTATGATCCGGTCGCCGACGCCGTGGTGCTGATCGAGCAGTTCCGCCTGCCCGCCCTTGCCGCCGGCGTCGATCCGGTGATGCTCGAGGTGCCCGCCGGGCTGTGCGACGGGGACGAGTCGGCAGAGGAGACCATCCGCCGCGAGGCCACCGAGGAGACCGGACTCACCCTGGGCCGCCTGGTGCCGATCGGCGACTACGTGTTGAGCCCCGGAGGCTGCGACGAGCGCGTCGCGCTGTTCGTCGGTGAGGCCCGCGCCCCCGCCGCCGACGCCGCCGGCTTCGCTGCGCTCGCCGGCCTCGCCGATGAGCACGAGGACATCCGAGTCCTGGTCTGGCCGGCGGCACGCGCCATCGAGACGGCACTGGAGGGTGGCATCGCCAATGCCGTCACCGCCATCGCCCTGCTCTGGCTTGCCGCGCGGCGGACAGGGCTGCGCGCCCAATGGGCGAGCGGCAGCGGAATCTGATAGGCTCCGGCACGGTCAGGGCGGCGCGCTCGGGGCAGGACCGGACATGACGGGTCAAGGCACGAACCTAAGCGGAGGCATGATGCAACCCCTGGTCAGCACGGACTGGCTCGCCGGACATCTCGGCGCGCCCGATCTGGTGGTTTTCGACGCCAGCTGGTACCTGCCCAACGAGCCCCAGGATCCGCGCGCCGAGTTCCGCACCGCGCATATCCCCACGGCGCGGTTCTTCGACATCGACGCGATCGCCGATCCGGACAGCGACCTGCCGCACATGGTGCCGAGCGCCGGCCGCTTCGCGCGGCTCATGGGTGCGCTCGGCGTATCGAATGCCTCACGGATCGTGTTCTATGACCAGAAGGGCATCTCCACGGCCGCGCGCGGATGGTGGATGATGGGCCTGTTCGGCCACGACCAGGCCGCGGTGCTCGATGGCGGTCTGCCGAAATGGCGCGTCGAGGGCCGCGCGATCGAGACCGGTGAGCCCCCTGCCCCGCCCCCATGCGACTTCCTGCCGTGCCTGCGCGCGAGCCGGCTGCGCGGGGTCGGCGACATGCTGCGCAATGTGGCGAGCGGCGAGGAGCTGGTGCTGGATGCCCGCGCCGCCGCGCGCTTCCACGCCGAGGCGCCCGAGCCGCGCCCGGGGCTGCCATCCGGGCACATTCCCGGCAGCCGATCGCTGCCCTATGGCGAAGTGCTGGTCGGCGGCCAGACGCTGCTGCCGCCCGAGGCGCTGCGCGCCCGCTTCGCCCGCGAAGGCGTGGACGGCAGCCGACGCGTGGTGACGAGCTGCGGAAGCGGCGTCTCCGCTGCGGTGCTGACGCTCGCCATGGCCCATGCCGGGCTGCCGAGCGGCGCACTCTATGATGGCTCCTGGACGGAATGGGCGAGCCGGCCGGATACGCCGAAAGCGCCGCTCAGAGGGACGGCCGATCATGGCTGACGCGTCGGACCGGCTCGGCCGCGACACGCATCTGACCCATGTCGGCCGCGCCGGGGTGCGTGCCGAGGGCTTCGTCAATCCGCCCCTGGTTCGCGGCTCGACCGTACTGCATGCCGACTGCGCAGCGCGCACCGAGGCCGGGCACAAACGCTTCGACCAGGCGCTGATCTACGGTCTGCTCGGCACGCCGACCCATTTCGCGCTGGAAGACGCGATCGCCTCGATCGAGGGCGGCACGCGCTGCCAGATCGTCTCCTCCGGCCTCGCCGCGATCACCGTGCCGCTGCTCGCCTATCTCGGCGCCGGCGAGCACTGCCTGATGCCAGACAGCGTCTACGGCCCCAGCCGGCATTTCTGCGACACGCTGCTGCGCCGGCTCGGCGTCGAGACGACGTACTATGTTCCGACCATCGGCGCGGACACGCTCGCCGGGCTGATCCGCCCCGAGACACGCGTGCTGTTCCTCGAAAGCCCCGGCAGCCACAGTTTCGAGATGCAGGACGTGCCAGCGCTGGCGGCGGTGGCACGGGCGCGCGGCCTCGCCGTGCTGATGGACAATACCTGGGGCATCCAGAGCTTCCAGCCGTTCCGCCACGGCGTCGACGTCTCGATCCAGGCGCTGACCAAATATATCGGCGGCCACTCGGACCTCGTGCTCGGCGCCATCACCACCGCGGCACCGGAGCATTGGGAGCGGATCCGCGCCGCGGCGACGACGCTCGGCCAGTATGCCAGCCCGGACGATTGCTGGCTGGCACTGCGCGGGCTGCGCACGCTCGGCGTGCGGCTGCGCCAGCAGGCGGAGTCCGGCCTCACCGTGGCGCGGTGGTTCGCGTCCCGACCGGAAGTGCAAGAGGTGCTCCATCCGGCGCTGCCAGGCGCCCCCGGCCACGAGATCTGGCGACGCGACTATGACGGCGCGTGCAGCCTGTTCGGTGTCGTCTTCCAGCCCGACATCGCCACCGAGCAGATGATCGCCATGATCGACTCGCTCGCGCTGTTCGGCATCGGGGCCTCGTGGGGCGGGTTCGAGAGCCTCGCGCTGCCGACCACCGGGACGATCCGCCGCAGCGTCTCGCCGCCCCTGCCCGGCCCGGCGGCGCGGTTCCATATCGGGCTCGAGGCTCCGGCCGACCTCATCGCCGATCTCGAGCAGGCATTCAGCCGGC
>JAKAZO010000008.1 GCA_021815825.1 Pseudomonadota bacterium | reverse complement strand
CGCTGGCCGAGGGCGCCCAGGCTGAGACCGAGTTCGATTCGGTCGCCCCCCTGCAGCGGGCCGGCCCCCGTGCGGTAAGCTTTCTCGACAATCGGCGCTATGCGCCGTTGCTCGAGACGACGCAGGCAGGCGCCGTGATCGTTCATCCCGACCTCGCCCCCCGCGTGCCGGCCGGCTGCGCGCCGGTCCTGACCAAGGAGCCATACGTCGCGTGGGCCCGGATCGCGGCGCTCTTCCACCCGCCGCCGCCGCTTCACCCCGGGCGCCATCCGAGCGCGGTGATCGATCCTGCCGCCGCGATCGATCCGACCGCCGAGATCGGGCCGCTCGCTGTGGTCGGCGCCGGCGCCGAGATCGGGCCGCGCTGCCGGATCGGGGCGGGGGCGGTGATCGGGGACGGCGTCGTGATCGGGCCCGATGGCCGGGTCGGCGCGCTGGCCAGCATCAGCCACGCCCTGATCGGCGCCCGGGTCTTCATCTATCCCGGCGCGCGCATCGGCCAGGACGGCTTCGGCTTCGCCACCACCGAAACGGGCTTCCTCACGGTCCCGCAGCTTGGCCGCGTGATCATCGAGGACGATGTGGAGATCGGCGCCAATACGACGATCGATCGCGGCTCGGCTCAGGACACGGTGATCGGCGCCGGATCCCGCCTCGACAACCTGGTGCAGATCGGGCACAACGTACGGATCGGTCGGAACTGCATCCTCGTTGCCCAGTCTGGCATTTCAGGCTCCACCGAACTCGGGGACTTCGTCGTTGTCGGTGGCCAGGTGGGAATGGCCGGCCATCTGCGGATCGGTCGCAAGGCTCGGATCGGGGCGCAGGCGGGGGTGATGTCCGATGTCGCGGAGGGGGCGGATGTCGTCGGGAGTCCGGCGCAGCCAATCCGGGAGTTCTTCCGCCAGGTCGCGGTGCTGCGAAAGCTGGCACGGCCAGCCTTTCGGGGCAGGAGCGAGAGGCCGGACGACACGGCCGGCGGGACCAACGATCAAGACTGAGCCTCGATGGACGCAATGACACAAAAAAGTATGGGGACCGCCGAGACAGGCGGGACGATCGCCAAGCCGCTGCCCGAAGCGGCGGAATCTTCCGGCGTCGCGGACATCGCGCGCATCATGCAGGCGATCCCCCACCGCTACCCGTTCCTGCTGATCGACCGCGTCGTCGAACTCGTCGCCAATGTCTCGGCCGTCGGGGTCAAGAACGTGTCGGTGAACGAGGCTTTCTTCCAGGGCCACTTCCCCGGTCATCCGGTGATGCCCGGGGTGCTCATCATCGAGAGCATGGCGCAGACGGCGGCGGTCCTGGTGGTCGAGACACTCGGCCCGGACGCAGCCGGCAAGCTGGTCTATTTCATGTCCGTCGAGGGCGCCAAGTTCCGTCGTCCCGTGGTGCCGGGCGACCAGGTCCGGGTGCACGTGCAGAAGCAGCGCAACCGCGGCAATGTGTGGAAATTCCACGCGGTCGCGCGGGTCGACGGGGTCGCGGTGGCGGAAGCGACCTATTCCGCCATGATCATGGACCAGAAAGGGTCGTGACCGAGATCCATCCGCGGGCGATCGTGGCCAACGGTGCGACGGTCGGGGCCGGCGTGCGCATCGGCCCGTGGTGCCAGATCGGCCCCGATGTCGTCATCGACGATGGCGCCGAGCTCGTTTCCCACGTCGTGGTGGACGGGCACACGCGCATCGGCGCGGAGGCGAAGCTCTGGCCCTTCTGCACGGTCGGGCTGCCGCCGCAGGACCTGAAGTACCGCGGCGAGCCGACGCGGACCGAAATCGGGCCGCGAACGCAGATTCGCGAGCACTGCACCATCCATCGCGGCACCATCACCGGCAGCGGCCTCACCCGCGTCGGCGCCGACTGCCTGCTGATGGCGGTGGTGCATGTGGCGCATGATTGCCTCATCGGCGACCGCGTGATCATCGCCAATAATGTCGTCATGGGCGGCCATGTCGAAATCGGCGAGGCGGCGGTGATCGGCGGCGCGGCGGCGCTGCACCAATTCGTCCGCGTCGGCCGCGGCGCCATGGTCGGGGGCATGTCCGGCGTCGAAAGCGATATCATTCCCTTCGGCAGCGTGATCGGCAACCGCGCCCGCCTGGCCGGGCTCAATCTCGTCGGGCTGAAGCGCCGCGGGCACGAGCGCGGCGCGATCAACCGGCTGCGTGCCGCCTTTCGCAGCCTGTTCCGTGACGACGGCAGCGTCTTCGCCGAGCGGCTGGCACGGGTGCGGGCCGAATATGGCGCCGACGCCCTGGTGGGCGAACTGCTCGCCTTCATCGATGCGCCGAGCCAGCGCGGCCTGATCCGTACCCTCTCCGACCTCGATCTGTCGGAGTGATGGCGCGCGAGGCTTGAGGCGGCATGGCGCTCGGCATCATCGCCGGCGGAGGGACCTTGCCGGGGCGCGTCGCCGCCGCCGCCGTCGCCTCGGGCCACGAGGTGTTCCTGGTCGGGCTCGATGGCTTCGCCGATCCCGCCGTGCTCGCCGCCTACCCGCACGCCGTCGCCCGCATCGGCGCCGCCGGGCGGATCCTGCAGTTGCTGCGCGGGGCCGGATGCACCGACATCGTCCTCGTCGGGCCGGTGCGGCGCCCCTCGCTGCTGGACCTGCGCCCGGACGCCGAAGGCGCGCGGCTGCTGGCGCGGATCGGTCGGGCCGCGTTCGGCGGTGATGACGGCCTGCTGGCCGCCATCGTCCGCGTCCTCGCCGAGGAAGGGTTCCGGGTCATCGGCGCGCACGAGGTGTTCACCGAGGCGCTGGCACCGCCCGGATTGCTGACCAGAATCGGCCCGGACGCGCAGGCACTTGCTGATATCGCGCGTGGCCGCGAGGTGGTTCAGGCGCTGGGGAGCGCCGATGTCGGTCAGGCTTGCGTCGTCCAGCAGGGCATCGTGCTGGCGGTGGAAGCCATCGAAGGCACCGATGCGATGCTGGCCCGCTGCGGCGCTCTGGCCCGGCCGGGCCCGGGCGGGGTTCTGGTCAAACTCGTCAAGCCGGGACAAGATCGCCGCGCCGATCTGCCGACGCTCGGCGTCGAGTCGGTCCGGGCGGCACGTGTGGCGGGTCTGCGTGGCATCGCGTTCGAGGCTGGCGGGACGCTGCTTGCCGACCGGGCGGCGATGATCGCCACGGCCGAGGCAGCCGGGCTGTTCCTGCTCGGGGTCGGGCCGGAGCCCATCGAACCGAGCCCATCAAACCAGAAAGGAGCACGCGGATGACCGCCGAGACCGGACGCTACCTGCACACCATGCTGCGCGTGAAGCGGCTGGAGGCCAGCATCGATTTCTACACGCGGCTCCTCGGCATGAAGGAGCTGCGCCGCCGCGAGGTGCCGGAGGGAAAATACACACTGGCCTTCCTCGGCTACGGGCCGGAGGAAACCCACACCGTGCTCGAGCTGACCTACAACTGGGGCAAGGATGACGGCTACGAGCCTGGCACGGCGTTCGGCCATCTCGCCATCGGCGTCCGCGACGTCGCGGCGACCTGCGCGAGGCTGCGCGCCGAGGGCGTCGCCATCGTGCGGGAACCCGGCCCGGTGAAGTTCGGCTCGACGATCATCGCCTTCATCGAAGATCCGGACGGCTACAAGATCGAACTCATCGAGCGCGCCTAGAGTCTGTCAGGCGCCTCCAACCGCGCCTCGGCCCGATCCCGCCATGCGCGGCAGCGGGACCGGGGCCGGGCGATGCCACCCGTCAGGCGCCGGCGGCGGCGAGCATGGGTTCGTCGATGCGCTCGGCGGGGACGTGCAGGCTCTCGGCCGGGTCGCGCAGCATGTAGCCGCGGCCCCAGACGGTCGCGATCATGTTGCCGACCCCGGCCTGCGCCATCTTCTTGCGCAGCTTGCAGATGAACACGTCGATGATCTTGATCTCGGGCTCGTCGATCCCGCCATAGAGATGGTTGAGGAACGCCTCCTTCGTGAGAACGAAGCCGCGGCGCAGCACGAGCAGCTCGAGGATCGAGTATTCCTTGCTGGTCAGATGGATGCGCTGGTCGTCGACGGTCGCGTTGCGGCTGTCCAGATTGAGCACCAGCTTGCCGACGCGGATCTCCGAATGGCTGAAGCCCTTGCTGCGGCGGATGATCGCCTGGATGCGGGCGGTCAGTTCGGCCTTGTCGAAGGGCTTGGAGAGGAAATCGTCGGCGCCGAGGCCGAAGCCCTTGACCTTGGCCTGCGGGCGCGACGTGCCGGACAGAATCAGAACCGGCGTCTCGATGCGCGCGGCCCGCATCCGGCGAACGACCTCGAACCCCTCGATATCCGGGAGGGCGAGGTCGAGCAGCACGATGTCGTAATCATAATGGCGGACAAGATCCAGCGCTTCCTCACCGGTGTCCACCTGATCCACTACGGCGCCGTTCGAACGAAGCAGTAATGAGACTGACCGAGAAACCGTGAGATCATCCTCGACAAGCAGAACGCGCATCTCAACACCTCCAGCCTTGATGTCAGCAAACTACCACCTATGCGTGCATCACGCCAGAGAATTTTCACGTTTGGGGTGCATTTTTCCGGACGCCAAGGCACAAAACGCGCAATCTGATTCACTTCACCCGCATCATGTCATGTGAGAAGATCCCAAAGGCATGAAAAAACAGCAAACAATCAAAATGAGACTCGACACGGCGCGTGCCGGGGTGATGCCACTTGCCGGCTACGAGCTGACCGGCCGCATCACCGGGGTCGCCGGGCTCGCAGCCGAAATCCGTGGCCTTGCCAGCCACGTCACCATCGGCAATCGCTTGCAGCTGGAGCGCCGCGACGGCGGCGCCGTCGCCGGGGAGGTGATCGGGTTCCGTGCCGGTAACGGCACCGTGATGACGTTCGGTTCGCTCGAAGGTCTCGGCCCGGGCAGCCCGGCGACCTGCCGCGGCGTGCTTCCCGCCAGTGCGGCACCGCGCCCCCGCAATGGCAGCGCCCTGCATGTTTCGGACGGCTGGCTCGGCCGGGTCATCGATCCGCTCGGCCAGCCACTGGACGGGCAAGGCCCGCTCCCCGCCGGCACGCGCCCCTGCCTGGTCCGCCCCGCGCCGCTCGCCCCGACACGCCGGGCGCGGCTCGGCGAGCGCATCGATCTCGGCGTGCGGGCGATGAACCTCTTCGTCACCTGCCGGCGCGGCCAGCGGCTGGGACTCTTCGCCGGCTCCGGGATCGGCAAGTCCACCCTGCTCGCCATGCTCGCACGCCATGTCGATTGCGACGTCGCCGTGATCGCCCTGGTCGGCGAGCGGGGGCGCGAGGTCCGCGAATTCATTGAGTCCGATCTCGGCGCCGCCGGGCTCTCCCGCTCGGTGGTGGTGGTCGCGACCTCCGACACCTCGCCGGTGATGCGCCGTGAGGCGGCCTACACGGCGATGGCCGTCGCCGAGCATTTTCGCGACCGCGGCCAGTCGGTGCTGATGCTGATGGACAGCGTCACCCGCTTCTGCCTCGCGCTTCGTGAGATCGGACTCTCCGCCGGCGAACCGCCGGCGACGCGCGGCTACCCGCCCAGCGTCTTCGCCGAGCTGCCCCGCCTGCTCGAACGCGCCGGCCCGGGAGAGGAGACGCCGGGCCGCCCGGCCGGGCATATTTCCGCGATCTTCACCGTTCTGGTCGAGGGCGACGACCATAATGAGCCGGTCGCCGACGCCGTCCGCGGCATCCTGGACGGCCATGTCGTGCTCGACCGCCGCATCGCCGAGCGTGGCCGCTACCCGGCCATCGACGTGCTGCGCTCGCTGTCGCGAACCATGCCCGGCTGCAACAGCGACGCTGAAAACGACCTGATCCGGCGGGCACGGGCCATCCTCGCGCTGAACGAGGAGGTCGCCGATCTCGTCCGCCTCGGCGCCTATCGCGCGGGCGGGGACAAGGCGGTGGACGAAGCGATCCGCGTCGCCCCTGGGATCGACGCGCTGCTCGGCCAGGCAATCGGTGAGCGCGCCGCGTTCGCCGACGGCTTCGCGCGCCTGGCCGCGGCCCTGGAGGCACCATCGGGCTGAAGCCGGGGCGGCGAGCCGCCGATCTCAGCGCTGGCCGCCCACCACCTGCAGCCCGGCCCGATGCCGCAGCAGCGCGGCGCGGATGCGCTCGAACTCGGCCCGCAGCCGGCGCATGTGTTCGGCTCCGTCGGACGCGAGTTCCTGCGCGCGGATCATGCGCCATCCGAGGCAGAGCTCGAACAGCGCCTTGGCGCCGATATTCGCGGCACAGCTCCTGAGCGCGTGGGCTTCCGAGCGAAACTGCTGCACATCCCCCGCCGCCACGGCGGCCGCCATCTCGCCCAGCAGCGCCTCGGCATCGGCAAGGAACTGGTCGATCAGATCGGCCAGGAAGGCGCTGCCGCCGAGGGTCTCGAGATCTTTCAGCATGCGCTCGTCGATCGGGCCATGCGCGACGGGGCGGAAGCGCGGATGCGAGGCGATCTCGCGCACCTCCCCGGCCGGCGCCGGCGCGGTTTCCCCACCCGCCAGCGCCGCGATGGTCGCGAGCAGCACCGCCGGTTCGATCGGCTTGGTGAGGCACGCATCCATGCCCGCATCCGCGCAGCGCTTCGCGGCGTCCGGCGTCGCGTCCGCCGTCAGCGCCACGATCGGCACGCGCGGCTGGTCGAGTGCCGTGAAGCGATAGAGCTTGGTCGCCTCGATACCGCTCATCACCGGCATGTTGACGTCCATCAGCACCACGTCGAACGGTTCGGCCTCGAGCGCGTCGAGCGCCATCTCCCCATTGTCCGCGAGATGCACGCGGTGTCCCGCGCGCTCCAGGATTTTTGCGATCACCTTCTGATTGGTGCGGTTGTCATCGGCGAGCAGCACGGTGAGCGGGCGGCCGGGCCCGGGCGCATCCGCGGCCTCAGCCAGTTCCGACGGCGACGACGGCGCGCCGCCATTCGCCCCGGTCAGGGCGATGCTCAGGACGCGCCGCAGGCCGGTGGCGTCGATCGGCAGCGGCAGCGCGCTGACGAAGCGCCGTCGCTCGGCCAGCGCCGGCAGCCCGGCGGGCCTGGTCTCGCCGACCCGCACGAGCGGCACCGACAGCGCCGTCTGGGCCGCGAACAGACCCGGCGCCAAGGCCTCCTCGCCCCCCGGGAGAGCCCGCGGAGCGACCAGGACGACGCAGCCCGCACCGTGCGTCCGTGCCGCCCCCGCCTGGCGGAGCGCCTCGGCCATCGTCTCCGCCGGCACGATGCTCGCCCCCTCGCCGGCGAGGGCCTGTTCGATCGCAGCGCGGTGCGGGCCGAGACCGAGCAGGCCGATGTGAACCCCGCTGAGAGGCGTTGCCGGCTCCGCCCGGACCTCGACCGGCACTGTGAACCAGAAGGTACTGCCGACGCCGATGGCGCTGTCGACACCGATCTCCCCACCGAGCAGACCGACCAGGCGCTTGCAGATCGCCAGACCCAGCCCGGTGCCGCCGAACCGATCGACGATGGAACTGTCGGCCTGGGTGAAGCTCTCGAAGATGCGCTGGCGCGCCTCGGGCGCGATGCCGATCCCCGTGTCGGTCACCTCGAACGTCAGCCGCGCCCGCCCGGGCCCCACCTCCGCCGCATCGACCCCGAGGACGACACCGCCCTCAGCGGTGAACTTGACCGCATTGCCCACCAGGTTGAGCAGGATTTCGTGCAGATGCCGCCGGTCGCCGCGCAGCGCCAGCGGCGTCCGCGCCGTGACGTGCAGAGCGAGCTCAAGCGCCTTGCTGCGCGCCTGTGCGGTGACCAGGCCGCGGATCTCGGTGAGCAGGTCGAGCAGCGCGAAATCCGCCAGGTTGACCGGCATCCGGCCGGCCTCGATGCGCGAGAAGTCGAGCAAGCCGTTGATCAGGCCCAGCAGCGAGGTCGCGGCGGCGCGAACCGTGCGCACCATGTCCCGCTGCTCGGCGTTGATCGACGTATCGGCCAGCAGATGGGCCATGCCGATGATCGCATTGAGCGGCGTGCGCAGTTCGTGGCTGACGCTGGCCAGGAACAGGCTCTTGGCCTGGTTCGCTTTCTCCGCCTCGCGCTTGGCCTCCGAGAGCTTGCGGATCAGCGTCGAGGCGTAGATGGGCAGGATCACCTGGCCGCCGAGCAGACCGAGCGACATCGCCAGCTCGGCCTGCCAGGCCGGCGTGGTCGCGACGACGGCGGCAAAGCCCAGGAAGCCGATGGCAGTGGCGGCGAAGAGGTGGGCCACGCCGTAGCGGAAACCGTTGCCGAAGATGATCCAGAGATAGATGGGATAGAGCACCGCGAGCTCGGCGCCGCCGATATGCAGCTCGACCGACAGGGCGCCGATATCGAGGCCCATGGCGAACAGCCGCCGCCCGGTCGAGCGTGCCGGACGAAGCTTCCGGTCCGCGAAGACGACCAGGCCGAGCGCGGCGTAGATATAGGCGACCAGGGCCGTCGCGCGGGTGTGGCCGGGCACGAACAGCGTGACATAGCCGAGGATGAGCAGACTGAAGATCAGGCGATTGCGGATGATCTCCGGCTCGCGATCGATCGCTTCGAGCTCATCGGCGGCAAAGGCAGCACGCCACCGGTCCAGCAGGCGCCGCGGCGGCGAACCGATCCGTTCCCGCTGATCCAGGGGGGGCGCTGGCATCGGCGCGCCGCCGAACCGGCTCAGCCGATCCCGGCCGCCGCCGGCAAGGGCAAGCACGTGCCTTGCTCGACGAGCCGGCGAAGCTCCTCCGCCGGCACCGGGGGACTGAGATAGTAGCCCTGGATCTCGTCACAACCGTCCGCGGCGAGCTGGGTGAACTGCTCGACCGTCTCCACGCCCTCGGCAATCACGTCGAGGTTGAGATCATGCCCAAGGCCTATGATGGCACGAACGATTGTCGTATCCGATGGGTCTGTTTTCAGATGCCTGATGAAAGACTGATCGATTTTGATTCTGGTGATCGGGAAGTTCTTGATATAACTTAGAGATGAATACCCGGTTCCGAAATCGTCGATCGACAGCCCGATACCCAGCGCCTGCAATTCTCGCAGCGTGGCGGCCACCGATTCAGCGTTTTCCATCAGGATATTCTCCGTCAGCTCCAGGTCCAGGAGCGTCGGATCGAGACCTGTCTCCTCGATCGCGGCAACGACGAGAGCGATGACGTCCTGCTTTCGGAATTGTACCGGAGACAGATTAACAGAACAGCGCAGGGGCGGCAACCCGAGCCGTTGCCAGCGCGCGGCCTGGGCACAGGCCTCGCGCAGAACCCAGGCGTTGAGCGGCACGATGAGCCCGTTCTCCTCCGCCAGCGGCAGGAATTCGCCCGGCCGGACCAGCCCGATACCCGGCCGGTTCCAACGCAGCAGCGCCTCCACACCGACGATCCGGCCCGTGCGCAGATTCATCTGCGGCTGATAATGCAGGACGAACTGCTCGCGCGCGATTCCGGCGCGCAAGTCTGCCTCCAGGCGTACCGCCTCGAACGCGCGACGATTCATGTCGGCGACATAGAAGCGGAATGTATTGCCGCCCTCCTCCTTGGCCCGATACATCGCCATGTCGGCATTGCGCAGCAACTCATCGACGCCGTTCGCATCCGCCGGATGCAGCGTGATGCCGACGCTCGCCGTGAGGCCCAGCTCCTGGCCCTCGCAATGGAACGGTTCGGCGAGGGTCTCGATCACCCGCTGCGCCAGGATTTCCGCATCCTCGCGTCGGGATAGCTGGGTCTGCAGGATGGCGAACTCATCGCCGCCGAGGCGGGCCACCGTATCACAGTCGCGTGCCGTCTCGCGCAGCCGCTTCGCCACCGCCTGCAGGAGACGGTCGCCCAAATGGTGTCCGAGCACGTCGTTCATGCCCTTGAACCGATCCAGATCGAGGAACAGCAGGGCGAACATATGGTCGCCGCGGCGTCCACGCGCCAGTTCGCGCTGCAGCCGGTTGCGCAGCAAGGTACGATTGGGCAGGTTCGTCAGCACGTCGTGGTGCGCGAGGTGGCGCAGGCGGCTTTCCGCCTGCTTGCGCTCGGTGATGTCCAGCGACGTCGTCAGCACGCTGGCGACGACATGGGCGGCATCGCGCAGGGGCGATTTGGTGGTGAGAAAGACCCGCGCCCGCCCGGCACGGTCGATCACCTCCTCCTCGAAGCTCGGCAGGGCACGACCCGACTCGAAGACCATGCGGTCGAGCGCCTGGCTGCGCTCCCGATGGGCCGGGCCGAACATCGTGGTGGCATCCTTGCCGACGCACTGCAGCGGATCGAGCCCGAGCACTTCGGCCTGGTAGGCATTGACGAACTGGCAGCGTCCCGCCGCATCGACGGCGCTGATCATGGCCGGGACGGTGTCGATCACCTGCGCCAGCCGCTCGCGGCTGTCACGCAGCTCGGCCTCGCGCGAGCGCTCGCTGTCCTTGAGCTCCCGCTCCAGCATCATCGCGCGGCTGCGGATGATCTGCTGCTGGCGGCCGAGCTTGAGGAGATTGCGCGCGCGCACCAGGAATTCCTGGTGGTCCACCGGGCTCTGCAGGAAGTCGGTCGCCCCGGCCTCCAGCGCGCGCAGGCGAAAGCTCCGATCCTCGTAGACGGTGATGACGATGACCGGGACGTCGGCGCCACCCGGGCCGGCGCGCAGCCGACGGGTGAACTCGGCACCGTCCATGCCGGGCATCTTGTAGTCGGTGATGATGAGATCCGGCGTGTGCTCCGCCGTCCAGTCCAGGGCCGCCTGAGGATCACCGAAGGCTTGGACGGTCAGGCCGTCTTCCAGCGAGGCGGCCAGGCGCGAGAAGATGTTCCGGTTGGTGACGCGGTCGTCGAGAATGACAATCACGGGCATGGCGCGATCACCATGGCAACGGACCGGACCATTGATCGCCGTTCGCCCGAACGGCGATCTTCATGCCTTGGACCATCCGCTTTTCCTGCCACCGAGTCATCCGAAAATCGCACCGTCTCCAGGAAAACACGCTTGCCGCCGGCGCGAACAGGCCCACGAGACGTCCGCTCTCCCCCTTGCATGCCCCAAGGTCTCGAATCCCTAGCACGAGACGATGAGCGGTTCGTCAACACGCTTGCATGCGCGGCTCAGTCCGCGACCCCGCCGGCAAGCTCCGTCAGGCGGCGGCGCAGAGCCTCGGGCAAGTGGCTGGCCCGGCGCGTCGTCTCGTCCATCAGCACCAAGACGCTCTCGGCCGTCGCCGCACAGCGATCGCCTCGAAACAGGCCCTGACCCAGGGTGAAGGAGCTGCGGCCGAGCCCGAGCAGCGTCGTGCCGATCTCGATGCGATCGCCCCAGCCCAGTTCGGCGCGGAAATCCAGTTCGAGCCGGGCAATCACGAAGCCATGGCCCGGAGGCGCCAGCCCGCCATTGCCGTAGAGGAAGGCCACCCGCCCGCTCTCGCAGAAGGTCGCGAACACGGCGTTGTTCACGTGCCCCTGCCGATCGGTATCGGAATAGCGCGCCCGCTCCTCGGTCCAGAAGCGATAGCTGTCCCGGTCCGCCAGCGACGGAAGCCGCTGCTCGTTCCCCATCGTCCGCCGTCCCCTCAGCCGCGGTTTTGCTCGGCCAGCCTAGCCCAGACGGGCCGGCGCCACCATGTCCTCACATGCTATCGCGTGCTATGCTTTCGCGCGCAAGCACCGTGCCATCGTTCGCAGGCGACATCCCGGCAAGCCGCGCCGCCCCCGCTTCCAGCACCGCCGCCACCAGAGCATCGGCATCGGCCACCCGGGTCCGGTGGTTGACGATCGCCGCCCGGATGGCGAGCCGCCCGTCCCGGATCGTGGTCGAGGGTGCGGCGCGTCCGGATTCCTGGACATCGGCGACGATCGCAGCATTGAAAGCGTCGGCATCCCAGCCGGCGGGAACCCGATGGCGGAAGCATACGATGTTGAGTGGCACGGGCGCCAGCCGCTCGAGCGCCGGTTCGGCATCGACCCGCGCCGCCAGCGCCCGCGCCACGGCGCAGCAATGCTCGATCACCGCCCCGATCCGCTCGGTGCCGTAGGCGCGCAGCGTCAGCCAGACCTTGAGCGCGCGGAAGCCGCGTGAGAGGTCGGGCCCGATATCGCACGGCCAGGGTGCGCCCCCGGCCAGCCCCCGGGCCGCGGGCTGGAGATAGGCGAGGCTCTGGGCGAAGGTGGCCAGCGCCGCCGCCGGCTCGCGCACCAGGATGCAGCCGGCGTCGTAGGGCACCTGCGCCCATTTATGGAAATCGAGCGCGACCGAGTCCGCCGCTTCGATGCCGTCCAGCAATGGCCGCAGCGCCGGGGCGCAGGCGGCGAGGGCACCGAAGGCGCCGTCGACGTGGAACCACAGGCGTTCGGCCCGGGCGAGCGCCGCCAGGCGGGCGAGGTCGTCGGTGGCCCCGATATCGACGCTGCCGGCCGTGCCGATGAGGAGAAACGGCTGCACGCCGGACGCGCGGTCGCGCGCGATCTGCCCGGCCAGGGCGGCGCAGTCGATCCGGCCCTCGGCGTCGGTCGGCACCAGGCGCAGCGCGTCGCGGCCGAGACCCGCGATCTCGAAGGCGCGCGGGATGCAGCCATGGGCCGCGGTGGAGGCGTAGCCGGCGAGCTTCGCCCCGCCGATCCCGTGGCGGCGGACCTCGGGACCGAGGGCTGCGGTTCGCGCGAGCAGGACCCCGACGAGGTTGGCCATCGAGCTGCCGGTGAGCAGCAGGCCGGTGCTGGTCGCCGGCAGGCCGAGCAGCGCCGCGGTCCAGGCGATCACTTGCCGCTCGACGAGGATCGGCGCGTGGTCGCGCCCGCCCAGATTGGCGTTCAGCCCGCCGGCCAGCAGCTCCGCCAGCATGCCGACCGCGGTGCCGCCGCCATGCACCCAGCCCATGAAGCCGGGATGCAGATTGCCGGTGGCGTAAGGCAGCACGAGGGCGCGGAATTCCTCGTAGACGGCGCCGAGATCCTCGCCCGCGCGCGGCGGGCCGCCCTGCAGCGCCGCGCGTGCCTCGGCCGGCATCGGCCGCCAGACCGGACCGGCGCGCAGGCCTGCGAGGTGGTCGAACATGTCGTCCAGCATGCGGTGGCCGAGCGCGCGCAGCTCAGCCCAGCTATCGGGGTCGAGGCTCGGCTCCGGCTCGGTCACGATGATTGCACTCCCTGGCGCACTCCCTGGCGTACTCCCTGACATGGCTGTGATGGTATAGATCAGGGATGGGAGGATCCACGCACATGTTCTTCGACGGCTTCACCGACACGACCATCGCGACGCCGGCCGGGCGGATGCGTCTGCGCCATAATCTCGACCACGGCGGCGCCGGCCGACCGCCGCTCCTGCTGCTGCACGGCAACCCGCAGACCAGCGCCATGTGGCACCGCGTGGCGCCGGCGCTCGGGGAACGCTTCGCCGTCGTCTGCCCCGACCTGCGCGGCTATGGCCAGAGCTTCAAACCCGCCGCCTCGCCCGACCACGCGCCCTACGCGAAACGCGAAATGGCGGCCGACATGGTCGCGGTGATGGCGGCCCTCGGCTTCACGCGCTTCCGCGTCGGCAGCCACGACCGCGGCGCCCGGGTCGCCCACCGGCTCGCGCTCGACTTCCCGGACCGGGTCGAGCGGCTGGCGGTGCTCGACATCGTGCCGACGATCGAGCATTTCGAACGCGCCGATATGAATTTCGCCATGGGCTATTATCACTGGTTCTGGTTCGCCCAGAAGCACCCGTTCCCCGAAGTGCTGATCAACGCCGCGCCGGAGGCCTGGTTCGCCGCCCAGACCGGGCGCGACACGACGCCGCCTTCCTTCTTCAGCCCCGAAGCCCTGGCCGAATATCTCGCCGCCGCGCGCGACCCCGGCGCGGTGATGGGCATGTGCGAGGATTATCGCGCCGCGGCGACCATCGATCTCGTCCATGACCGCGAGAGCCGTGGCGCCGGGCGGAAGGTCGTCTGCCCGCTGCTGGTGCTGTGGGGCGCGCGCAACAAGGTGGGCCAGTGGTACGACCCGCTCGCCATCTGGCGTAGCTATTGCAGCGCCGAGGTGACCGGCGGCGCGATCGATTGCGGCCACTACATCCCCGAGGAGGCGCCAGACGCGACGCTGGACTGGTTCCGCAGCTTTTTCGCCTGAGGAGCCGGGTCTCGCCCGCAGGGCCGGTCGGCGCCCCGGCCGCCGGGCGGCGCCTCAGCTCAGCGCGCGGCAGAAGGCGCCGATGCGCCGGCACGCCTCGGCCAGCGTCGCCGCATCGGCGGCGTAGCTGAGGCGGATATAGGGGCTCATGCCGAACGCGGCGCCATGCACCACGGCGACGTGCTGCTCCTCCAGCAGCGCCATGGCGAAATCCTCGTCGGTGGCGAGCCGGCGACCGCCCGCCGTCGTCCTGCCGAGGCAGCCGGCGACGGACGGATAGACATAGAACGCGCCCTCCGGCCGGTGGCAGGCGAGGCCGGGGGCCAGGTTGAGCGCCGCCACGACCTGGTCGCGCCGGCTGCGATAGATGGCGGCGCGCTCGGCGACGAGGTCCTGCGGCCCATCCAGCGCCGCCGCCGCCGCCGCCTGGGCCGGACCGGCGACCCCGGAGGTGGCCTGGCTCTGCATGTTCACCATCGCCTTGACCAGCGCCGGCGGGCCGCCACAGAAGCCGACGCGCCATCCGGTCATGGCGTAGGTCTTGGAGACACCGCTCACGGTCAGCGTGCGGTCGGCCAGGCGCGGCTCGGCCGCTGCCATGGTCACGTAGTCGAACCCGTCATAGATCAGGTGCTCGTACATGTCGTCGCACAGGATCCAGACCTCGGGATGGGCCAGCATGACCTCCCCGAGCGCGGCCATCTCCGTGCGCGAGCAGGCCGCGCCGGTCGGATTGTTGGGGAAATTGAGGATCAGCCAGCGCGTGCGCGGCGTGATCGCGGCGGCGAGATCGTCCGGGCGCAGCCGGAACCCGGCGTTCTGGGGGCAGTTGACGAACACCGGAACGCCGCCGGCGAGCTGCGTCACCAGCGCGTAGGCGGACCAGTACGGCGCTGGGATCACCACCTCGTCACCGGCACCGACGGTGGCCATCAGCGCGTTGTAGATGATCTGCTTGCCGCCATTGGCGACCATGATCTGGTCCGGCGCGTAGTCCAGCCCGTTTTCGCGGCGGAATTTTCCCGCCACCGCCCGCTTCAGCGCTACCGTGCCGTCGACGGGGGGATATTTCGTCTCCCCGCGCAGCGCCGCTGCATGCGCCGCCTCGATGGCATGCGGCGGCGTCGGAAAGTCCGGCTCGCCGATCGCCAGCGAGATCACCTCGACGCCCGCCGCCCGCATCGCCCGGGCGCGCTGGCTCATGGCGATCGTCGGCGCGACGTCGACGCGCGCGAGCCGGGGAGCGAAGCCCGGCATGCCGCTCAGGCGAGCCCCTGGCAGAAGCGCTGGATGCGCGTGCACGCCTCGCGCAGAGCGTCCGTCGAGGTGGCGTAGCTGATGCGAAAATAGCCCGGATACATGAACGCCGCGCCGTGCACCGCGGCCACGCCCTCCTCCTCGAGCAGGGCGGTGACGAAGGCCTCGTCGTCGCGGATCAGCGTGCCGCCGCGCGAGGTCTTGCCGAGGCAGCCGGCGATCGAGGGATACACGTAGAAGGCGCCCTCGGGCTTGTGGCAGCGGATGCCGGGAGCGGCGTTCAGCATCTCGACGACGAGATCCCGGCGCGCCTGATAGACCTCGACCATCGCCAGGATCGACTCCTGCGGGCCATTGAGCGCCTCGACCGCCGCCGCCTGGCCGATGCTGGAGGTGTTGGAGGTGGATTGGCTCTGCAGCTTGTCCATCGCCTTGATCAGCTCCACCGGCGCGCCGGCGAAGCCGATGCGCCAGCCGGTCATGGCGTAGGCCTTGCTGCAGCCATTCATCGTCACGGTGCGCGCGCGCAGGCGGGGCTCGACCTCGACGACCGTGGCCGGGCGGAACCCGTCATAGACGAGCTTCTCGTAGATATCGTCGGTGAAGACCCAGATGTCCGGATGGCGCATCAGCACCGCGCAGATCGGGGCCAGGTCGGCGGCGGAGTAGGCCGCGCCAGTCGGGTTGCATGGGCTGTTGAGGAAGAACCATTTGGTCCGCGGCGTGATCGCCGCCTCGAGCTGCTCGGCGCGCAGCTTGAACCCGGTGTTCTCGCCGCACGGAACCAGCACCGGCTTGCCATCCGCGAGCGCGACGATGTCGGGATAGCTGACCCAGCAGGGCGCCGGAATGATGACCTCGTCGCCGGCGTTCAGCGTCGCCAGCATGGCATTGAAAATCACCTGCTTGCCGCCGGTGGAGACGATGATCTCCTCGGGCCGGTAGTCGAGCCCGCTGTCGCGGCGGAACTTGTCCGCCACCGCCCGGCGCAGCGCCGGGGTGCCGGCGACGTCGGTGTATTTCGTGTCGCCGGCCTGGATGGCGCGGATCGCGGCATCCTTCACGTTCTGGGGCGTATCGAAATCCGGCTCGCCGGCCGAAAGGCTGATGATGTCCCGGCCGGCCGCCTTCAGCGCCCGCGCCTTGGTGGAAATCGCGATGGTCTGGCTGGGACTGATGCGGTCGAGACGTTCGGCGATGAGAGGCATGACGATCCCCTGGAGCGAACCGGGCGGCCCGGCACGGCGGGCACCCGGGCGGAGCCGGGCGCCGGACGCGAAGCACGCCCATGGCAACATTCAACGGCGCCGCTCTTAGACCTGCCCCGCCCCCGCGGCAACCGCCGAACCGTCGCTCTCGCCATGACGTCGCCAAAGTCTCGAGTCATCTGGATACTGGCCGGCGCGCAAGGCTAGAGCCCGGTCCGACCTGATGGAATCATCTGCTCGGACCGGGCTCTGGAAATATGTCACTCCAGCGCAACTTATCCTCGATCCGCCTGGGCCTGAACGGCTCAGGCGGATCGGAGGTTGCTCTAGAGGCCTGCACGGTAGCCGCGGGTTCCTGCTCGCCTGTGGCCTGCATGCCACGCCGGCTGGAAACCGGCCGCTGTGCCCAGATTTGGCCGGGATGATCAGATAGCGAAGCGCGCAGACAGGGGACGAGCAGACAGGAGATCGGTGGAAAACGTTACGGTGGTTGCAAATGTGGCGCACCGGCCGCAGATCTTACGGCGGCTTGCCGCCCTCAACCGTCGCGCTGCTGGCGCGGCCGAACTGGAATGGCCCCCGGCGCGGCCGACATGGAGTGGATGCTTGAGTCTGCTGCGAACCGTCTATCGCCGCCTGCCGATCCCACCCGCCCAGAAGCTGTGGCTGCGCAACCGCCTGCTCCGCGCGCCGCGGGCGGCACCCGCGCGCCCCGAGTCGACGCTCTTTTTCGACGAGACGGCGCCGGGAGCGGCGGCAAAGGCCGCTCTCTCCCGGCGACTGTGCGCCTTCCCGCTGTTCTCGGCGGCTGACTACCGCGCCCTGCATCCGGACCTCGCGGCCAGTGGCGTCGACCCGCTCGAGCATTTCGTTCGCGACGGCGTATGGGAGCGGCGTCCCTTCGCGCACCCGGAGACGATCCGCCGGCGCGTCGAGGCGCTCGGCGACGTCGGCGCCATGGAAGGCGAGCCCAGCCGGGCCGATCTCCGCGGCCGCGAGATCGGCATCCATGTCAGCACCCTCGGCAATTTCTTCATGCGCGAGATCGCCGACCTGCTCGCCGCCGATCTCGCCGGCGCCGGCGCGCATGTCGTGCGCGGCGACGAGCGCTGCGATCCCGCCGCGCGCAAGCGGGACTGCATCATCGTCGCGCCGCACGAATTCTTTCTGCTCGGGGAGGGCCGCGGCTGGGCGCGCGGCGACATCGTCGCTTCGACCATCCTCTATGCGACCGAGCAGCCGGGTACGCGGTGGTTTCGCGCCGGCCTGCCCTATGTCCTCGCCAGCCGCGGCGTGATCGAAAGCAACCAGCAGGCCTGGGAGGTGTTCCGCGCCTCGGGTCTGCCGGCCCTGTTCTATTTCCCGGGCCATGCGCCGGAGCCACCGGCCGAGCCCGAGGCCTCCCTCGCCGGGCACCCGCTCGTCCGAGCCCTGCCCCCGGCGGCGCGCGGCTTCGACCCGGCCACGGATCCCTGGTCGGCGCGCCCGATCGACATCGCCTATATCGGCGCCGAGAGCCATCGCCGCGAGGCGTTCCTGGCCGGCAGCGCCGGATTTCTCGCCGCCCATACCTGCTTCATCCACAATGTCCGTGGCCACGGGACGCCACTGATCGCCGCCGGCGAAACCGATCCGCGCCCGTCGCTCAACCGATATGTCTGCGGGCGCAGCAAGATCGTGCTCAATCTCCATCAGGACGAGGCGGCCTATTTCGAGTGGCACCGCATCGTCGTGCAGGGAATGTGGAACGGCGCGCTGGTGGTCAGCGAGACCTGTCTGCCGCACCCGCTGTTCCGGCCGGGCACCCACTACCTCGAGGCCCCGATGGCCGAGCTTCCCGCGCTGCTGGAATGGCTCCTGCACGCACCCGCCGGGCAGGCGATGGCGCGGCGCATTCTGGACAACGCGCGGAGCGTGCTGGCGAGCGAGGCCTCGCGCGCCGCGATGGGCGCCCGGCTGGCCGGATTCCTGACCCGCCATGACCACTGACGCCGCGGGCATCGCCGCGCACGATTCGGGGGCGCCGACGGCGACGCTGTTCGCGCGCGAGTCGGCTCCGAGCCTGCACGAAGAGGAGGCGCACGCGGAGACCGTGCTGGTCAGCGTCGTCGTCACCCTGTTCAACTATGGCCACTATCTCGAGGAATGCCTGCGCTCGGTGGTGGCGCAGACGCATCGGCGGCTCGAACTCATCATCGTGGATGATCACTCGACCGACGATTCCGCTGCGGTGGCCAAGGCGTGGCTGGCCACCCATCACGCCCGCTTCGAGCGCGTCGCGCTCCTGCGCCACACCGCCAATCAGGGCCTGTCCGTTGCGCGCAACACCGCCTTCGCCGCCGCGCAGGGGGACTACGTCTTCGTCCTGGACGCCGACAACGCCATCTATCCGCGCGCCATCGCCCGCCTGCTCGAGGCGATTCGCAGCGGCGATTATGGGGTCGCCTACTCCCAGCTCGAACTGTTCGAGGACGAGTCCCGCCTCGGTGATGCGGATGTGTGGGACCCGGACCGGTTCCGGCGACACAACTACGTCGACGCCATGGCGCTGATCACCAAGGCGGCCTGGGCGCGGGCCGGCGGGTATACGATCATGAAGTTCGGCTGGGAGGACTACGATCTCTGGTGCAAGTTCGTCGAACATGGCATCGCCGGCCTGTTCGTGCCGGAGATTCTCTGCCGCTATCGCGTCCACGGCAAGTCGATGCTGCGCGTGCAGACCAACCCGCGCGCCGCCGCGGTCATCAAGGATATGATGACCCGGCATCCGTGGTTGCGGCTGGGAGAGTAGGAGCCGGGCGCGGATACGACCGGAAGACAAGGGAGAACGACCATGCTCACGGCGACCGACCCCCACGAGGAACTCCGCGCCGCGGTGCGCGCCCTGTGCGCGACCTTTCCGGCCGAATATCATCGCCGAATCGACCGCGAGCATGCCTATCCGGAAGCGTTCGTCGATGCGCTCACCAAGGCCGGCTGGCTCGCGGCCCTGATCCCGGAGGCCTACGGCGGATCGGGGCTGGGCCTGGCCGAGGCATCGGTGATCATGGAGGAGATCAACCGCTCCGGCGGCAACTCCGGGGCCTGCCACGGCCAGATGTACAACATGGGCACGCTGCTGCGGCACGGGTCGGAGGCGCAGAAGCGCCGGTATCTGCCGCCGATCGCCGCCGGCGAGCTGCGCCTGCAGTCGATGGGCGTCACCGAGCCCAGCACGGGCACGGACACGACCCGGATCAAGACCGTCGCCGTCAGGAAAGGTGACCGCTACGTCGTCAACGGCCAGAAAGTGTGGATTTCACGCGTCCAGCATTCGGACCTGATGATCCTGCTGGCGCGCACCACCCCGCTTACAGAAGTCCGTCGGAAATCCGACGGGCTGTCGATCTTCATCGTCGATCTGCGCGAGGCGATCGGCAACGGGCTGACGGTGCGGCCGATCCCGAACATGGTGAACCACGAGACCAACGAGCTCTTTTTCGATAACCTGGAAATCCCCGCCGAGAACCTGATCGGCGAGGAAGGCCGCGGCTTCCGCTATATCCTCGATGGCCTCAATGCCGAACGCGTGCTCATCGCCGCCGAATGCATCGGCGACGGCTACTGGTTCATCGACAAGGTCGTGCCCTACGTGAAGGAGCGCATCGTGTTCGATCGCCCGATCGGGCAGAACCAGGGTGTGCAGTTCCCCATCGCCGAGGCCTATATCGAGATCGAAGCGGCCAACCTGATGCGCTTCGAGGCGTGCCGCCGCTTCGATGCGCACGAGCCGGCGGGGGCGCAGGCGAATATGGCGAAATACCTCGCCGCCAAGGCGGCCTGGGAAGCGGCCAATGCCTGCCTGCAGTTCCATGGCGGCTTCGGCTTCGCCCACGAATACGACGTGGAACGCAAGTTCCGCGAGACCCGGCTCTACCAGGTCGCGCCGATCTCGACGAACCTGATCCTCTCCTACGTTGCCGAGCACGTGCTGGGTCTGCCACGCTCGTTCTGACGCCGTCACGCTCTGGCGCTGGCGTGGCGGAGGGGACGGCGTAGACTGGCGGAAAATCGGAGGGAACCGCCATGCGCATCGCCCGCATCGAGGATCTGCATTGTGACGCCGGCTGGCGCCACTTCTCCTTTCTCAAGATCACGACCGATTCCGGGCTCGTCGGCTGGTCCGAATACCAGGAGCGCTTCGGCACCGCCGGCCTGACCGGGACCATCCATGGCCTCGGCGATCTCCTGATCGGCCGGGATCCGCGCCCCGTGGAGGCGATCACCGCCTGGCTCCATGGCGTCATCCGCCAGGTTCCCGGCGGCATCGCGCAGCAGGCGATCGCCGCGATCGAGAACGCGCTGGTCGATATCAAGGCGAAATCCCTCGGCATCGCCGTCCACGACCTGCTCGGCGGCCCGATCCGCAGCCGCATCCCGCTCTATTGGTCCCATTGCGGCTATGCCCGCGTCCGCTGGCCGGACCGGGTCCGGGAATGGACCGGCGGGACGGCGATCCGCACCCGCGGCGACATCGTCCGCCACGCCAGGGAGATCGCCGCCGCCGGGTTCAAGGGCCTGAAGACCAATCCGTTCCGGCTCGATGCCGAGCCGCCAGCGGTGCATATGCCGGGCTTCAACTCTTCGCCCGGCTACCCTGAGCTGAACGCCGATCCGGACCTCATCGCTGCCGTGGTCGATCAGATGCAAGCCTTCCGCGAGGGCGGCGGGCCGCGGATGAACCTCCATCTCGACCTCAACTTCAACTACAAGACCGAGGGCTATATCCGCCTCGCGCGTGCCCTCGCCGGTGTGGATCTTGCCTGGCTGGAGATCGACAGCCTCGACCCCGCCTCACTCGCCACCATCCGCCGCGCCGCGCCGATGCCCATCGCCTCGTGCGAATCCCTGTTCCACCGCCGCCAGTTCCGCCCCTTCCTCGAACAGCAGGCGGTGGATGTCGCGATCATCGACGTGACCTGGAACGGCATCCTCGAATCGATGAAAATCGCCGCCCTCGCCGACACCTACGAGGTCAACGTCGCGCCCCACAACTTCAACGGCGATCTCGGCACCCTGATGAGCGCCGCGTTCTGCGCCGCCGTGCCCAATCTGCGGGTGATGGAAATCGACATCGAGGACGTGCCGTGGAAATCGGCGCTGCTCACCGAACCGCTGCGCGTCGAGGCCGGCGCCTTGCTGGTGCCGACCGGGATCGGCTGGGGCGCGGACATCGACGAGGACGTGCTGCGCGCGCATCCGCCGAGGGGGCGCGAGCCGGGGGCACGATAGGCAACCACCACAGCGCCAGGTCTGGGCCGCGCTCGACGCGGACGGCTACTCCACCGTCACCGACTTTGCCAGATTGCGCGGCTGATCGACATCCGTGCCCTTGAGCACGGCGACGTGATAGGCCAGCAGCTGCACCGGAATGGCATAGAGCATCGGGGCAACGAACGGATCGACGCGGGGCAGCACCACCGTCTCGGTGGCGATGCCCTTGAGCTTGGCCGCGCCCTCGGCATCGCTGAAAGCGATCACCTGTCCGCCGCGCGCCGCCGCTTCCTGCAGGTTGGAGACGGTCTTCTCGAACAGCGGGCCGGAGGGTGCGATGGCGATCACCGGCACGGCGCGGTCGATGAGCGCGATGGGCCCGTGCTTCATCTCGCCGGCGGCATAGCCCTCGGCGTGGATATAGCTGATCTCCTTGAGTTTCAGCGCGCCTTCGAGGGCGATCGGAAAGCAGGAGCCGCGGCCGAGATAGAGCACGTCGCGCGCCTCCGCGATCCGCTCGGCGAGATGGATGATCGCGCCCTGCCCGTCCAGCACCTCCGCCGCGCGGCCGGGCACTTCGAGCAACGCGTCGGTCAGCGCCGCCTCCTGCGCGGCCGAGAGCGTCCCCCGGGCACGCCCGGCGGCGAGCGCGAGACAGGCGAGCACGGCGAGCTGGGCGGTGAAAGCCTTGGTGCTGGCCACGCCGATTTCCGGCCCCGCCACCGTCTGCATGATCGCGTCGGATTCCCGCGCTATGGAGCTCTCGGCGACATTGACGATGGAGAGCACCTTCTGGCCGGCCTCGCGCATGAAACGCAGCGCTGCCAGCGTGTCCGCCGTCTCGCCGGACTGGCTGACGAGCAGGCCGAGCCCGCCCTTGGGCAGCGGCGGGGCGCGATAGCGGAACTCGCTCGCGACATCCGCGTCCACCGGCAGGCGCGCGACGGTCTCGAACCAGTAGCGCCCGACGAGCCCGGCATAGAAGGCCGAACCGCACGCGCTCATCGCCACCCGCGGCACGGCGGCGAAGTCGAACGGCAGTGCCGGGAGCGCGACGGCGCGGGTGGCCGGGCTCACCATCCGGTGCAGCGAGTCGCCGATCACCGCGGGGTGCTCGTGCAGCTCCTTCTCCATGAAATGGCGGTAGTTGCCCTTGCCGATCGCCGCGCCCGAATAGGCGGTGAGCTTGATCGCGCGCTGCACTTCGGCCCCGCCGGCATCGAAGAAGCGCGCGCCGGTACGGCTGAGCACCGCCCAGTCGCCATCCTCGAGATAGGCGATGCGCTGGGTCAGCGGCGCGAGGGCCAGCGCGTCCGACCCGAGATACATCTCCTCGGCGCCGAAACCCACGGCCAGCGGCGCGCCATGGCGGGCGCCGATGATCAGTTCCGGGTGGCCGGCGAATACCAGCGCCAGCGCATACGCGCCCTCCAGCCGGCCGAAAGCGGCGGCGGCGGCTTCCTCCGGCGCCATACCCTGCTTGAGATAGAGATCGAGAAGCTGGGCGACGGCCTCGGTATCGGTCTCGGTCTCGAACATCTGGCCCGCCGCCTCGAGCTCGGCGCGGAGATCGGCATGGTTCTCGATGATGCCGTTATGCACCACGGCGACGCGCGCGGTGCCGTGCGGATGGGCGTTGGTCTCGGTCGGCGCGCCGTGCGTCGCCCAGCGGGTGTGGCCGATGCCGGTGGTACCATCGACGGGCGCGCGGTCGAGCGCGGCGGCGAGATTGACCAGCTTGCCCTCGGCCCGGCGCCGCTCGATCTGGCCGTTGACCAGGGTCGCCACGCCGGCGCTGTCGTAGCCGCGATATTCCAGCCGCCGCAAGCCCTCCAGCAGAAGCGGAACCGCCGCGCGCGCGCCGATGACGCCGACAATGCCGCACATGCTAGACGCTCTCCTTCTTCCGCGCCGCGCGCAGCAGCGCCGCACGCTGTGGCTTGTTCACCTGGCGCCCGCGCGCGATGGCCAGCGCGTCGTCCGGCACGTCGGCCACGATCACGCTGCCCGCGGCGGTCACCGCCCGCGCGCCGATCGCCACCGGGGCGACGAGGGCGGTATCCGAGCCGATGAAGCTGTCTGCCCCGATCACCGTGCGGTGCTTGGCCTGGCCGTCGTAATTGCAGGTGATCGTGCCGGCGCCGATATTCGCCCCGGCGCCGATCTCGGCATCACCCAAGTAGGTAAGATGGTTGGCCTTGGCCCCGGCGCCGAGATGCGCGGCCTTCAGCTCGACGAAATTTCCGACATGCGCACCTTCGTCCAGGACGCTGCCGGGACGGATGCGGGCATAGGGGCCGACGATGGCGCGCCGGCCGACATGGCAGGCTTCGAGGTGCGAGAAGGCGCGGATCTCGGCCCCCGCCTCCACCGTCACGCCGGGCCCGAACACGACATAGGGCCCGATCTGCACATCCGCGGCGAGTTGCGTGTCGGCGGCGAGAAACACCGTCTCCGGCGCGGTCATGCCGACCCCGGCATCGAGCGCCGCCTCGCGCAGCCAGGATTGCAGCACCGCCTCCGCCTGCGCCAGCTCGGCGCGCGAATTCACCCCGCGCAGCTCGGTGAAATCCGCCTCGACCGCGGCGACCCGGGCGCCCTCGGTCCCCGCGAGCCCGACGATGTCGGTGAGATAGAACTCGCCCTTGGCATTCTCGGCCCGCACCTGCCCGAGCCAGCGCCGCATCGCCGCCGCCTCGGCGCAGAGCACACCGGCATTGCACAGGCCGATGGCGCGCTCCGCCGCGGTCGCGTCGTCGAATTCGACGATGCGCTCGACGAACCCGTCCCGCTCCAGGACCCTGCCATAGCGGCCCGGCTCCGGCGGGCGCATAGCCAGCAGGGCCAGGCCGGCATCGCCGGCGCGGCGGCGGTCGAGCAGACGGCGCAGGGTCGCGGCGCGGATCAGCGGGTTGTCGGCGTAGAGCACGGCGACCTCGCCCTCGCCGAACAATGCTTCGGCCATGCGCGCGGCGTGCGCGGTGCCGAGCCGCTCCGGCTGCACCACCACTGGCCAGGGCGCAGCGGCGGCGGCGAGGCCCGGCATGTCCGGCCCCGCGACCACCACGATGCGCTCGAACACGGCGGCGCAACTGGCGATCAGATGCGCCAGCATCGGCCGCCCGCCGATCCGGTGCAACGCCTTGGGCAGGGCGGATTTCATGCGCGTGGCGAGCCCGGCGGCGAGGATCACGGCGGTGGCGGGATGGCGCTGGGGCACGGCGGATTCTCGCGTCGGTGAGCGCATATGCATACCCTCATACTATGAGCTGGATCGGAAGAAAAAATGAACCCCACGCTGCTGCTCGACCTCGACGGGACCCTGGTGGATTCCGTCCCCGACCTCGCCGCCGCGGTGAACCGCATGCTCACCGCGCGCGCCCTCGCGCCGCTCGCGCTCGGCGCGGTGACGTCGATGGTGGGTGACGGGCTGCCGGTGCTGGTCGAGCGCGCCCTGGCCGCGCGCGGACGGCGTTTCGATCCGGACGCGCTCGCGGCCGTCGGCGCGGACTATGCGGCGAACCTCGCCGTCGCCTCCCGGCTCTTCCCCGACGTCGTGCCGAGCCTCGCGGCGCTGGCGGAGGACGGCTGGCGGTTGGCGGTCTGCACCAACAAGCCGCACGCGGCGGCGCGCTCCCTGCTCGCCGCGCTCGGGCTCGGCGACTGGTTCGTGGCCATCGGCGGCGGCGACAGCTTCCCCGTGCGCAAGCCGGACCCGGCCCATCTCCTCGCCACGCTGGCCGCCGCCGGCGGCGAGCCGGCCCGCGCGGTGATGGTCGGCGATCATGCCAACGACATCGCCGCCGCGCGCGGCGCGGGGATCAAGGTCGTTTTCGCCGGCTGGGGGTATGGGCCCGCTTCGCTCGGGGCCGGCGCCGACGCGGTCGCGGAGCGGTTCAGCGCGCTACCGGCAATCGTCCGGGGGCTGGTGGCGGCGTAGGCTCGCGCGCCGCGTCCCCGGACAGCGCCCGCGCCTCCCGCGTGGTCTCGTCCGCCGGCGGCGCGGGCTCGGGGCCCAGACGCGTGACCGCGGTCAGATACATCGACGCGCTGCCGATCCAGGCGGTCTCGAAGCTGAGCCGGATCGGGAGAATCGGCGCGCCGGGAACCGGTGCGGCGAGCCAGGCGGTGCCGTGGCGGTGCCGGTTCGCCTCCTCCGCATCATCGGCGCGCAGGAATCCACCCACCGCATGGCCCTCGAAATCGCAGCGCACCGCGCTGCCGGCATAGGGCGAGCGGCCGGAAACGGGCACCGTATCCCTGCCGGCGTCGTGCGCGCTGATCACGGCGGCGATGTGGCCGTCGAAGGTGCCGACATCGCCGACGCAGCCCTCGCCCTGGTTGACGCGATGCAGCAGGAGAAGGATGGCGCTGACCGTGTCGACCCGGTCGATGCGCAGGGATTCCGGCACGGGCAGGCGCAGATCGGTCTCGGGCGGAGCGAGCACGCGCACGTGCGGGTACAGATGCGCCGCGCCGTCCGTGTAGTCGAGCACGGTTTCCCAGAGCGTGCGGCTCCAGTGCCCGACACTCTCGAAGCGCAGCGGCCGCACCCGGCCTTTGGCGAAGCGCCCCTCGACCACCGTGTCGGTATGGCCGCCCTCGAATATCGCGTAGAGCCCGGTGGTCGCGAAATGCATGCGCACGCGGTACTGGTCCGGCGCGAGCGTGAGGCGCGCGGTGAGATCAGCCGTATGCAGGCCAGCGGCGTAGATCGCGTAGCCCAGTTCCAGCTGCGGCGTCGTCTCGGCGGGCGCCTCCGCGGCCAGCCCCGGACAGGCCAGACAGAGCGGCAACAGAGACGCGGGCAACCCGAGCAGGCGGAGTCTGCGCATGGCCCATTACTGCCGCAGCCGAGACGGCTTGCAAACCCCGGTTGGCTCGCGCCGACCACTCCACCTCTGCCCGAGCCGGAACGGCTCAACCGGATCGGAGCTTGCTGCCGTGCTCTGACATTCGCGGATCTCACACCATACGTCAGACCACCAGTCTGATTTTGTGCGCCGATTCAGCCAACGCCCTGAAGCGGGCGTTGGCCTCGGACCACGAGAGTGGGATGACATCGCTTCCGCTCCGCCACCCCACTCCAGCTCTCTGTTTGATCGCGTGATTCAGACCTGCGGCGATCCCACCTGCGGTCATCACGCTCTAGCCCCCCGGTGGCGGGTCATAGGACAGGCTCCACTCCGGCGAGAACAGCCAGAGCCGGGGCGTTTCGGGTGTCGCGTCCAGGCGCAGGCTGCGGATATGGGCGAGACCGCCGCGGCCGAAGGCACGGCGGAGCGGGTTGGCGGCGCCACCCGTGGCGGCGAGCCGGCCGGCGGCCCGCGTGGACAAAGTGGTTTCGAGGCAATGGGCCGCATAGCCGCGCTGCCGCCGCTCCACGGCCAGCACCGCCACGGCGCGGGCGTTCGCGGCGGGCGCCGCCGCGTCCTCCGGCGGCGGCCCGAAGGGAAAGACGAGCCGTCCGCCGAGGCCGAGAAGGCTCAGCCACGGCGTGGCCGGATGCGTCACCGCGACGCTGACGAAGACCCGCTCGACCGGCTCCTGCGGCCAGTCCGCGCCGTCCGCGCACAGGACGGTGACGTTGGCCCACGGCACGAGCCGCGAGCGCGCCAGATCGGCGCGGTCCGGGTCGATCTCGATCGCGGTGACCCGTCCGGTGACGCCCACCAGCTCGGCCAGAATCGCGGTTACAAAGCCGGACCCGGCGCCGACATGAACGATGTGCTCGCCGGGCTGGGCGCCGAGCGCATGCACCCAGCGCATGCACCGGGCCGGGCTGGCCTGCGCCGCGGCGGCGGCATCGCCGTCGGCGGCGCCGGGCTCCGCCACCTCGATGCCGAACGGCGCCCGCGGCACCGCGACCAGCGCGCGCTCGAGCGCGGCGTCGGCGATTCCCGCCAGGGCGAGGATGCGCCGGGCTTCCGCTGCATGCCGCAAGCCCGTCTCCGCCGATTGCGCCATATCGCCCTCCTGCCTGAGCGGCGAGTATAGCGAGGTCTTGCCGGACCGCACGCGAGACCGGAGGATGGCGGCCTGAGGGCAAGGCCTGCAGACAAGGGAGGTGGCTCGTGGGGCTGTTCGATCTTTCCGGCCGTGTCGGCATCGTCACCGGCGGCAATGGCGGCATCGGGCTCGGCATCGCTCGCGGCCTGGCGGAAGCCGGCGCGCGCGTCGTCCTGGTGGCACGGGACAGCATCAAGGGCGCGGCGGCGGTGGCCTCACTCGGCCCTGGCGAGCATCTGTTCCTCGCCGCCGACGTCACCAACCTGGAAGCCTGCCGCCGGGTCGCCGCCGAGACCGTGGAACGGTTCGGCCGGCTCGACATCCTGGTGAACAATGCCGGCATCGCCATCCGCAAGGCGCCGCAGGACTACGCCGAGGCGGAATGGCGGTCGGTGCTGGACACCAACCTGACCAGCGCCTTCTTCTGCGCCCAGGCCTGCCACCCGGCGATGAAGCAGAGCGGCGGCGGCAAGATCATCAATATCGGCTCGATGATGTCGCTGTTCGGGGCGCCGTATGCGGTGCCCTATGCCGCATCCAAGGGCGGGCTCGTGCAAATGACCAAGGCGCTGGCCACGGCCTGGGCCGAGGACAATATCCAGGTCAACGCGATCCTGCCCGGCTGGATCGATACCGCGCTGACGGCCACCGCGCGCGCCCAGGTGCCCGGGCTCTCCGACCAGGTGGTGGCGCGCACGCCGGCCGGGCGCTGGGGCGAACCGGACGATCTCGCCGGCGCGGCGGTGTTTCTGGCCAGCGCCGCCTCCGCCTTCGTGACCGGCACGGCGCTCCCGGTCGATGGCGGCTATTCGGCCCGCGCGTGAGTCAGGCATGCGTGAGCCGGACGGGCCGTTGCGCGAACTCTGCCGGATCGAGGAGATTCCGGACGGCGCGTCGCGCGGCTTCGCCCCGGCTCCGGGCAGCTTCGTCGGTCTGTTCGCCGTCCGCCAGGGCGAGGATGTCGTCGTCTATGTCAACGCCTGCCCCCATCTCGGCGTGCCGCTCGACTGGATGCCGGACCGCTTCCTCAGCGCGGACGGCAGCCACATCGTCTGTTCGACCCACGGCGCCACCTTCGCCATCGCCGACGGTCTCTGTCTGAGCGGACCCTGCCGCGGCCGGTCGCTGGAAGCGGTGCCGGCCCGGCTGGACCGCGGCCGCATCCTCGTGCCGGCGGACGCGGGGCTGTAGCGTCTGTCCGGCGTAGGCGGAGCCACCGTAGCCGGCTGAACAGACGCGCAAACAAAGAGCCGGAGTCTGTCGGGCGCCTCCATCCGCGCCTGATAGATTCTCGTGTCCCGCCCCCGAAATTCGCATGCGAATTTCGGGGGTCAGCGGGCCACTAATAGATTGAATCTAGTGTGATTCAGATTCAGAAATTCGTATAGGAATTTCTCAATCATCACACGAGCGGAGCGGCCCGATCAGGGCAGCATACGCCGCAGAACGCCGTCGCGGCGCACGTAATGGTGCCAGAGCGCCGCCGCGGCGTGCAGCCCGGCCACGATCAGGATGATGGTGGCGATCGTGTCGTGGATCGAGATCAGCCCATCCTCCAGCGCCTTGTCGCGCGCGAAGGGCGAAGGGATGGCGAACAGCCCGAAAAAGGCCAGCGGGTCCTCGCTGAACCAGCGGCCGAACACGCCCAGCCCCGCCTGCACGCCGAGCAGCGCGTACAGACCCCAATGGACCGCCTTCGCCGCCATCTGCAACAGCCCCGTATCGGCCGGCGGCAGGCGGCGGCCGGGTCCGGCCCGCCACAGCACGCGCAGCGTCAGGATGGCGATGAGCACGAGGCCGAACGAAACATGCAGCGCCTGCATCGCGTGCCGGGCCGCCGAGCCTTTGGGCGCCAGGCCCCAGACCTGCGCCAGCGACCACAGCGTGACCACGACCAGCACGGTCAGCCAGTGCAACGCCATCGTCAGCCGATCATAGCGCTGCTGCGCGATGGCAGTGGTTGCCTGTGATGCAGCGGGGGGGCGGTCCATGCGCTATCCTTCAACTATTGCCGATGAGGATGCCGGTGGCGAACACCAGCGCGCCGCCGAACATGACCTGGAAGGCGGCGGTGACGGGAGGTGTATCCATGTAGCGCCAGCGTATCCAGCTGATCGCCGCCAATTCCGCCACCACCACCGCGATCGCGATCGTCGTCGCCGTCCAGAAATTGGGGATCAGGTAGGGCAGCGAATGGCCGAGCCCCCCGAGCGCCGTCATCAGCCCGGTGATCAGCCCGCGCAGAAGCGGGGCGCCCCGCCCGGTGAGGCTGCCATTGTCGGAAAGCGCCTCGGCGAAGCCCATCGAGATACCGGCGCCGAGCGAAGCGGCAAGCCCGACCAGCAGCGCATCCACGGACCGCCCGGTGGCGAAGGCCGCGGCGAACAGCGGCGCCAGGGTCGAGACCGAGCCATCCATCAGGCCGGCGAGGCCGGGCTGGACCACGCGCAGCAGAAACAGCCGACGGGCCGCCTCGTCCTCCTCGGCCCGGACCGCCTGGGGAACGTTCTTCTGCATCAGCTCGTCGGCGACGTGCTCGTGGATGAGCTCCGCCTCCGCGAGGTCGCCGAGCAGCTTACGGATCGAGGCATCGGTGCTGCGCTCGGCCGCCTGGCGGTAGAAGCGCAATGTCTCCGCCTCCATCAGCTGCGCCTGCCGCCGCACCGCATCGAGCCGCAACTCCTTCATCTGCCACACCGGACTGCGCTGGATGAAGCCGCGTACATCCTGCCGGCGGATCAGCGGGATATGCTCGCCGAACTTCTGTTGGTAAAGCTCGATCAGGCGCCGCCGGTGCTCGTTCTCCTCGCGCCCCATGTCGGCGAAGAGATTGGCGCTGCCGGGATACTCGGCCCGCAGCGCCTCGGCGTAGTCGGCATAGATGCGGCTGTCCTCCTCCTCGTTGCTGATGGCAAGAGCGAGGACCTCGCGTTCGGTCAGGTCGGAAAAATCGCGCATGAGGCGAAAATGGCCTGCCGCGACAAAGCCGGCAAGTCACGGGCCCACCAGTGAGAATGCGAATCGGTCGCGCAGGACCTCGCCGCGCTCATTGCCGCATGATCGCCTGGTAGGCAGCCAGACCGGCGATATCGACGATCTGGCTCAGCGAGGCGTCCATGCCCACCAGTTGCACCGGATGCGCAAGGCCGAGCAGGAGCGGCCCGACGGTGCTCGCCACGCCCAGGCGCGCGACCAGGCGCGAGGCGATGTGGGCCGAGTGCAGCCCGGGCATGACCAGGATGTTGGCCGGGCCGGTCAGACGGCAGAAAGGATAGAGGGCGCGCAGCGCCGGGTCGAGCGCAACATCGGGGCTCATATCGCCGTCGAACTCGAAATCCACCCCGCGCTTCTCCAAAAGCGCGACGGCGTCCCGGATGTTCTGCCCGGTCGGGTGCATCGGGTTGCCGAAGGTGGAATGGGACACCAGCGCGACGCGGGGCTCATGGCCGAGGCTGCGCGCGGCCGCGACCGAGCCGAGCGTGATGTCGACCAGCTGCTCCGGGGTCGGGCGCTCATGGATCAGCGTGTCGGCGACAAAGATCGCCCCCGCCGGCGCGCCGAACATCAGCGTCAGCCCGAAGGCGATCTGCCCCGGCCGGGGATCCACGGCGTGCCCGATATCCTCGAGGCAGACGGCGGTCGACCGCGTCAGCCCGGTGACCATCGCGTCGGCATCCCCGGTCGCCACCATGCAGGCGGCGAAGACGTTGCGGTCCTGGTTGACCATGCGCTGGCAGTCGCGCAGCAGGAAGCCCTTGCGCTGTAGCCGGCCGTAGAGGAACTCGGCGTAGCTGCGGTTGGCGCCGGAGAGGCGCGCATTGTGGATCTCGATGCCATCCACGTCGCCAAGCCCGAGCGCGCCCACGGTGGCGGCGACGCGCTGCTCGCGCCCGATCAGAACCGGCGTGCCATAACCGGCGTTGCGGAAGGCGACGGCGGCGCGCACCACCTTCTCCTCCTCGCCCTCGGCGAAGACCACGCGCCGTGGCTTGGCGCGCACGGTCTCCATGATGGCGTCGAGTGCGTTCGCGGTGGGATCGAGACGGCCGGAGAGCTCGCGCGCGTAGCGCCGCAGATCCGCCAGCGGCCGGCGAGCGACGCCCGACTCCATCGCCGCCCGCGCCACCGCCGGCGGAATGCGCGCGATCAGGCGCGGGTCGAAGGCGTTGGGAATGATGTAGTCCGGGCCGAAGGACAGCCGCTTGCCTGCCGAGGCGACATGGACCTCGTCGGGCACGTCCTCGCGCGCCAGCTTGGCCAGCGCCTCGGCCGCGGCGATCTTCATCGCGTCGTTGATGGTGTGCGCGCGGACATCGAGCGCGCCGCGGAAAATATACGGGAATCCCAGAACATTGTTGACCTGGTTCGGATAGTCGCTGCGCCCGGTGGCGATGATCGCGTCCGGACTGACCTCGCGCGCCGCCTCCGGCGTGATTTCGGGGTCGGGATTGGCCATGGCGAAAATGATCGGCTTGCCGGCCATCGACCGGACCATGGCCGGTGACAGCGCGCCCTTCACGGAGAGGCCGAAGAACACGTCCGCCCCCTCCACCGCCTCCGCCAGCGTCCGCTTGTCGGTCGGCACCGCGTGGGCGGATTTCCATTGATTCATGCCGTCGGTACGGCCCTGATAGACGACGCCCTTGGTGTCGCACAGGATCACGTTCTGCGCGCGCATGCCCATGGCCTTGAGCAGCTCGACGCAGGCGATGCCGGCCGAGCCGGCACCGTTGACCACCAGCTTCGTCTCGCGCAGCTCCCGCCCGGTCAGGTAGCAGGCATTGATCAGCCCGGCGGCGGCGACGATCGCGGTGCCATGCTGATCGTCATGGAACACGGGAATATCCATCACCTCGCGCAGCCGCTGCTCGATGACGAAGCACTCGGGGGCCTTGATGTCCTCCAGATTGATGCCGCCGAAGCCGGGACCGAGGAAGCGCACGCAGTTGACGAATTCGTCGACGTCCTCAGTGGAGATTTCAAGGTCGATGCCATCGACATCGGCGAAGCGCTTGAACAGCGCGACCTTGCCCTCCATCACCGGCTTGGCGGCGAGCGCGCCGAGATTGCCCAGGCCCAGCACCGCGGTGCCGTTGGAGACGACGGCCACCATGTTGCCGCGCGTGGTGTACTCGTAGGCGAGATTCGGATCCCGCTGGATGCGCAGGCAGGGTTCGGCGACGCCGGGAGAATAGGCGAGGCTGAGGTCGCGCGCCGTGGCCAGGGACTTGGTGATGCGGATCTCGAGCTTGCCGGGCCGGCCCATGGCGTGCAGCGCCAGCGCCTCTTCCGCGGAAATGCGCGCGGTTCTCGTTCCTGTGGTGCCGTCGGCCATGGTTCGTCCTCCCCGGGAGCAGCAAGCCCAACGATCATGATCCCTGGCGCCGGCCAAGGGAAGCGGCCGGTTCGGAGCGATGTCCCGGTACCGACGCAGACCGGCTTCGCAGCCGGCGGGACGAAGGCTACATCTCGCGCTGATGAAACCCATCCCTGATCGCCCCGATCCGCCGGCCGACGCGAGCCCGGTGATGCGCCAGTGGTTCGCCAGCAAGGCGACGCATCCGGAGGCGCTGCTGTTCTTCCGCATGGGCGATTTCTTCGAACTGTTCTTCGCCGATGCCGAGGCCGCCGCCGCCGCGCTGGACATCCAGCTCACCAGCCGCGGCGAGCACGCCGGCGCGCCGATCCCGATGTGCGGCGTGCCGGTCGCCACCGCCGAGCTCTACCTCGCCCGGCTGATCCGGCGCGGCTTCCGCGTCGCCATCGTCGAGCAGATGGAGACGCCGCAGGCGGCACGCGCGCGGGGAACCAAGGCGCCGATCCGGCGCGAGGTGGTGCGACTGATCACCCCGGGCACGCTGGTCGAGGACACGCTCCTCGATGCCAACCGGCCCAACCGGCTGCTGGCGCTGGCCGCCGAGGGCGAAGGGCTCGGCGCCGCCTGGCTGGACATCTCGACCGGCACGTTCGAGACCGAGGCGCTGGCGAATGCCGCCCTGCCCGCGCTGCTGGCGCGGCTCGACCCGGCCGAAATCCTGGCCGACGCCGGCGGCCCCGCTCTGGCCGAGTGGGCGGAGCGGCGCGCGCCCACCCCGCCGGCGCCGACGCCGGACGCCGCCCGGCGAAACCTCGCCGAGGCGTTCGAGGTCGCCAGCATCGATGCCTTCGGCAGCTTCAGCGACGCCGAGGCCGTCGCCGCCGCCCGCGCGCTCGACTATGTCCGCGCCACCCAGGCCGGGTCCCTGCCGCTGCTCGCCCCGCCGCGCCCGCAAGGGCTCGCCGGCACGCTCGCGATCGATGCGGCGACGCGAACGAGCCTCGAAATCACCCGTGCCCGCGATGGCGAGACCCGCCATTGTCTGCTCGGCGTGGTTCAGCACACGCTGAGCGCGCCAGGCGCCCGGCTGCTCGCGGCGTGGCTGGACGGGCCGCTGACCGATGCGGACGCCATCGCCGCCCGGCAGGATGCGTGGGTCTGGCTCATCGACCATCCGGCCACCCTCGCCGCCCTGCGCGCCGCGCTACGGGGCACGCCCGACATGGCCCGGGCGCTGGCGCGCCTCGCGCTCGGCCGCTTCCTGCCACGCGATCTGGCGGCTGTGCGCGACGGGCTCGGCGCCGCGCACGCGGCGGCCCGCGCGCTGGTGGAGGCGGACATGCCACTGCTGGCGGCAGCGCGGCGTGCCCTCGACGTGGCCGAAGCGCTGCGCGCCGCGCTGGCTGCCGCCCTCGCCCCGCGCCTGCCGGCCCGCCTCGAGGATGGCGGCGTCATCGGCCCCGGGTTCGATGCCGAGTTGGACGCGGAGCGCCACCTGCGCGACGAGGCGCGGCAGATCGTCGCCGGGTTGCAACTGGATTATGCCCAGCGCTATGGCGTCGCCAGCCTCAAGCTCCGCCACCATGCCCAGCTCGGCTATGTCATCGAGGTCCCGGCCGCTGCCGTCGCGCGGCTGAGGGACCATCCGGAGCTGGTCCTGCGCCAGAGCCTCGCCACCGGGGCCCGCTTCGGCTCGGCCGAGCTGGCGGCGCTCGGCGAGCGCATCGCCGCCGCCGAGGGCCGGGCGGCGGCGCGCGAGCGCACGGTCATCGAGCATCTACGCGCGCAGGCGCTGGAGGCGGCAGCGGCGCTCACCGCGGCGGCGGCGGCGCTGGCCGCGCTCGACGTGCTGCAATCGGCCGCCCGGCTCGCCGAGGGCGGGGCCTGGTGCCGCCCGCGCGTGCGGGACGGGTTCGCCTTCCACATCGAGGCCGGCCGCCACCCCGTCGTCGAGGCCGCGCTCGCCGGTCGCGCCGCCTTCGTGCCGAACGATTGCGACCTCGCTCCGGAGCGGCGGGTGCTGCTGCTCACCGGGCCCAACATGGCCGGCAAATCCACGTTCCTGCGCCAGAACGCGCTGATCGTCGTGCTCGCCCAGGCCGGGCTGCCCGTGCCGGCGCGGTCGGCCGAGATCGGGATCGTCGACCGGCTGTTCAGCCGCGTCGGCGCCGCCGACGATCTCGCCCGCGGCCGCAGCACCTTCATGGTCGAAATGACCGAGACGGCGGCCATCCTGCGCCAGGCCGGGCCACGCTCGCTGGTGGTCGTCGACGAGATCGGCCGCGGCACCGCGACGCTGGACGGGCTGGCGATCGCCTGGGCGGTGCTGGAGGCGCTGCACTCCACGGTGCGCGCGCGCACGCTCTTCGCCACCCATTTCCACGAGCTCGCGCGCCTGCAGGGGGAGCTGCCGATGCTCGCGCCGCACACGATGCGGGTCAGGGAATGGAAGGGCGAGGTCGTGTTCCTGCACGAGGTGGCCGCTGGCGCGGGCGGGCGCAGCTGGGGCGTCCACGTCGCCCGGCTGGCCGGCGTGCCGGCTCCGGTGGTGCGGCGCGCCGCGGCGCTGCTGGCACTGCTCGAAGAGCGCGGTGCCGCGCTGACCGAGGCCGCAGAGCTGCCGCTCTTCGCCCGCGCCGCGCCGGCTGCCGTCGCGCCCGAGACCCCGGCCGCGCCAGCCGCGCACCCGGTGCTGGCCGCGCTGGCGGCATTGCGGCCAGACCAGATGACCCCACGTGACGCGATCGAGGCGATCTATCGGCTGCATGATCAACTCCGCGTGACAGCGCCGTCGGATACCGCCAAGATCGGGCCATGACATTTTCTTTATTCAACTCCGACACGCCCGCCACCACCGCCGCCGAGATCTCCCGCAGCCTGGCGCGGCTCGCGGGGCCGGGCGGGACCGGGCGTGACGGTGGCGGCGCGCCGGCGGGGCGCGGGGGGCGCGATCGCGCATCGTCCGCTGCCGGCGAAGCAGCCAGCGGCGGCACCGGGACCGACGACGCCGGCTCCGGCGACACGAACGCCGGGCGCCGGCGCGTGCCGCGCGAGGCGGTCCTCGATATCTTCCGGCGCCAGCTGGCCCGCATCCAGAGCGACCTGCGCAAGCCGTTCGAGGAGGGGCAATTGGGCGGGCTGCAGGCGGCCCGCCAGCTCGCGCTGCGCATCGACGGGCTGCTCGTTGCCCTGTTCGACCATTCCTGCGGCGAAATCGGCCCGGCTTCGCTGCCGACGCTGGTTGCCACCGGCGGCTACGGTCGGCGCGTTCTGGCGCCGTTCAGCGACATCGACCTGCTGTTCATCACCGGCCCGGACGCTGACGGCAAGACTCTCGGCCTGATCGAGTACATGCTGTATTTCCTCTGGGATCTCGGCCTCAAGGTGGGCCACGCGACGCGGTCCGTCGATCAGTGCGTGAGCGCCGCGGCCGAGGACACGACCATCCGCACGACGTTGCTCGATGCCCGTCTGATCACCGGCCCGGCGGTGCTGTTCACCCGCTTCCAGGAGCGGTTCGCCGCCTTCCGGGCCGACGGCAGCAGCGAATTCATCGCCGCCAAGCAGGCTGAGCGGGCCGCGCGCCACGCGCGCTATGGCGAAACGCCGTTCGTCGTCGAACCCAATATCAAGGAGGGCCGCGGCGGCCTGCGCGACCTGCAGACACTGTACTGGATGGCGCGTGACGCCTTCGGGATCACCGATCTCGGCCAGCTCGCCGACCCCTCCGGCCCGGGCGGCGCGCTGATCACCGAACACGAGGCGCGCCTGGCGCGGCGCGCGGCGGACTTCCTCTGGACCCTGCGCTTTCACATCCACTACGTCGCCGGCCGCGCCGAGGACCGGCTCACCTTCGACCTCCAGCCGGTCGTGGGCGCGCGGATGGGCTACACGCGCCATGGCCGGCAGGACGGCGTCGAACGGTTCATGCGGCACTATTTCCTCACCGCGCGGGAAGTGCTGCGCATCGGCCGCGTGCTCGAACCCGCCCTGCTGCGCGCAGCACTCGGCCCGCCGGCGGTGGCCGCGGAGACCGACCGCGCCCTTCTCGCCGAGGGGTTCGTGCTCGCGGACGGCAAGCTGCTCGCCGACGGTGATCCCGAATTCATCGCAGTGCCGGTCCGCATGCTGCGCATCCTGAAGCTGGCGCGCGACCGCGACCTCGAATTGCATCCGCTGGCGCTGCGCGGGCTGATCCGCAACGAGCGCGCCGCCGTGCTGCTGCGCCACGACCCCGAGGCGGCGGCCCTGTTCCTCGACCTGCTGTGCGGCTGCGCGCCCGGTCATGGGCGCGGCGCGCCGCCGAGGCCGGACGGCGCGCGCTGGCTGTCGATCCTCAACGAGACCGGCTTCCTCGGCCGCTTCCTGCCCGACTGGGGCCGCATCGTCGGGCAGATGCAGTTCGACACCTACCATGTCTTCACCGTCGATGAGCACACGATCGAGGTCATCCGCATCCTCAACCTGCTCGAGCAGGGGGACCTGGCCGAGATCGCGCCGGTGGCGAGCGGGCTGGTGGACCACGTGCAGTCGCGCCGGGCGCTCTACGTCGCGGCGATGCTGCACGACATCGCCAAGGGCCGTGGCGGCGATCATTCCGAACTCGGCGCGGAAATCGCCCTCAGCGTCGGTCCCGCGCTCGGCCTCGCGGCGGAGGAGACCGAAATGGTCTCCTGGCTCGTGCTGCACCATCTCCTGCTCAGCCAGACCGCCTTCAAGCGCGACATCGACGACCCCAAGACCATCCTCGATCTCGCCGACACCATCCAATCGCCCGAGCGGCTCAAGCTGCTGCTGATCCTGACGGTCGCCGACATGCGCGCGGTCTCCTCGAAGGTCTGGAACGGCTGGAAGGCAACGCTGCTGCGGGAGCTCTACGCCCGTGTCGCCGAGGTGCTGGAGGGCGGGCTGGCGACCACCGAACGCGACGCGCGGGTCGCGCGCGCCCGAGAGGCGGTGTCGACGCTGCTGGCCGACTGGCCGCGGGAGGCGATCGAGCATTTCCTCGCGCTCGGCTATCCCGGCTACTGGCTCTCCTTCGACCCACCCACCCATGCAAGGCACGCGCGCCTGGTGCGCGAGGCCGAGCAGCGCGACATGCCGCTCATGATCGAGACCCAGCCTTTGCCGGCACGCGCGGTCACCGAGGTCACGATCTACACCGCCGACCATGCCGGGCTGTTCAGCCGCATCGCCGGCGCGCTCGCCGTCGCCGGCGCCTCGATCGTCGATGCCCGCATCCACACCATGACCAACGGCATGGCGCTGGATACGTTCTGGATCCAAGATGCGGCCGGCGGCGCCTTCGACGCGCCGCACCGGCTGGCGCGGCTGGCGGCGGTGACCGAGCAGGCGCTGTCCGGCAAGCTGCGTCTGAGCACCGAAATCCGCCGCATCGCGCGCGCCGCGGCGGGGAGCCGCATGCGCGCCATCCATGTGCCGCCCCGCGTCGTGCTCGACAATCACGCCTCCAACACGCACACTGTGCTGGAAGTGAACGGACGGGACCGTCCCGGCCTGCTGCACGACGTCACCGCCGCGATCAGCGCCCAGGGACTCCAAATCGCCTCGGCGCATGTCACCACCTACGGCGTGCGGGCCGTCGACGTCTTCTACGTCAAGGATGTATTCGGCCTGAAAGTGAGCAACGAGCGCAAACTCGCCTCGCTGCGCGCGGCCCTGCTGCAGGCCCTGATCTCCCCCGAGGAGGCAACGGCGGAGACGGCGCCACTCCCCCGGCGCCAGCGCCGCGCGGTCTAGCCCGCCGCCGCGACAGACACGCCGATCTCACGGCATCCAGCGGGCCATGGCCGGCGTAAGGTGGGGAAGCGCCAGGAGTAGGATCGATGCCGCTTGCCGCCCCGGCTCTGGTCGGTCATGGCCGGCCCCGCTACCGTAGAGGACGGTTCGACCTGATCGGACCATCCGGTCGGACGGTCGTGCTCTAGAACCTTATGACCCTGGAGCAACTCATCTCCGATTTGCCCGAACCGGAACGGCTCGGTCAGATCGGAGGTTGCTCGATCGGCTCACTCCGCGCAGGACACGGATGGAGCGGACGGGAAAGAGTGTCGCGGGAGTTGGAAACCGTCGTGCCGGACATGTCGCCTGCCGCCGACCTCGCCGCGTTGCTGCGCGCCTGCGCCAGCGGCGATCGCGCGGCCTTTCGGCGCCTCTACGACCGCGAGGCCGCGCGGCTCTACGGTATCGCGCTCCGCCTTACCCGCTCTCCGGCGCTGGCCGCCGACGCGGTGCAGGAGGCGCTGCTGCAGGTCTGGCGGAATGCCGCCCGGTTCGACCCGGCGCGCGGCGCGCCCGAAGCGTGGCTCGTCACCCTGGTACGCTACCGCGCCCTCGACCTCGTCCGCCGCACGGCGCGCGAGGTGCCGGGGCTGGAGCCGCCGGAGGCCGAGGACGAGACCCCGGACGCGCTCGCCGGGCTGATCCGCTCCGCCGAGGGTGCGGCGCTGCAACGCTGCCTGGAAGCGCTCGATCCCGAGCGTCGCCGCCTCATCGTGATGGCGTTCGTCGACGGGCTCACCCATGCCGACCTGGCGAACCGGCTCGGCACCCCGCTCGGGACCGTGAAATCGTGGATCCGTCGCGCCCTGCTCAGCCTGCGGAGGTGCCTGGAGCCATGAGCGATCGTCCCGACGCGCTGGAGGTGCTGGCGGCGGAATACGCCCTCGGCTGCCTCGACCCCGCCGAGATGCGCATGCTGACCGAGCGGGCCAGCCAGGATGCCGCCTTCGCCGCAGCGATTGCCGCCTGGGAACGTCGCCTGGCACCTCTGGCCGCGCTGGTGCCCCCGGTCGCGCCACCGCCCGGCTTGTGGGCGCGGCTGGAGCAGGCCATCGCGCCGACGACGGAGGTGGCCGCCGCGCCGCCGCGCGAGCTTCCGGGCAGCGTCTGGCGCAGCGTCCGTTTCTGGCGCGCGACGACGGCCGGCGCGCTGGCGCTGGCGGCCGCGTTCGCCGGGCTCTTCCTGCTGAGACCGGTCGCCCCCCTCTATGTCGCCACGCTCGGCCCCGCCGGCGGCCCGGCGCCGACCTTTCTCGCCGAGGCCCGCCCCGATGGCAGCCTGGTGCTGCGCCCGCTCACCTCGGTGCAAGTGGCCGCGACGTCCGACCTCGAGCTCTGGGCCCTGCCGCCGGGCGCGACGAAGCCGGTCTCGCTCGGCGTCATTCCGCGGACCGGTGTCCCGCGACTGACCGTGCCGCGCATCGCCACGGCCAGCACGCAGCTCATGGTCAGTCTCGAGCCGGCCGGTGGCTCGCCAACCGGGCAGCCGACCGGGCCGGTGCTCTATGCCGGGACGTTGCGAGGTCTGGAGTAGCCCCCTCCTGGCCGAAGATCAGACCTGCGTACGATCGTATGGATTCGACCGGGCGACTTGGCTTCGATTTCGCTGACAGGCTGGCCACGAACCTGTCATTGTTGCAACGCACAGTCCGCTCCGCCCCATCCCGCAGGCCGGCACGAGCGGGAATGTGGCGGCGCATCATCGAGGAGGCGGACACATGGCGATGCCCGGTCGGAATTCTGGACAGAGGCGCGGCGGGGTGATCGCGGCGGGACTCGTCGCCGCGCTGCTCGGCGCCCAGGCGAAGGCGGCGGAGAATGCCTCGCCCGCGGTGCTCGACGATGGGCACAGCCCGTTCGCCACGGGATCGTCGCTCGACTGGCGCGACGAGGTGCCCGGCATGCGCCACGTCGTCAGGCCCGAGGCTCTGCCCGAGCCATTCACCTCTCCCTCGACGGTCAATCTGCCCGGCATCGTGCCGCGACCCGAAGGCGCCTGGCCGACGGCGCCGGCCGGCTTTGCCGTACAGGTTTTCGCCGCCGGCCTGGACGGGCCGCGCAACCTGCGCGTCGCCCCGAACGGGGATGTGTTCGTGGCCGAGAGCCATGCCGGGCGCATCCACGTGCTCCGCCCGGGTCCGGACGGCCTGGCCGCCGGTGAAGCGATCTTCGCCGAAGGGCTCACGCTGCCGTCCGGCATGGGCTTCTACCCGCCCGGTGGAACGCCCTCTTATGTCTATGTCGCCGCCACCGACGCACTGGTCCGCTTCCCCTATCGCAGCGGCGTCATGACCGCGATGGGGCCGGCCGAGCCCGTGATCGCGGCCCTGCCGACCGAGGGGCACTGGACCCGCGAACTGGCGTTCTCGCCGCATGGCCACCGGCTCTTCATCGCCGTCGGCTCGCGCTCCAATGACGCCGAGGGTCTCTCCCAGCGCTCCGCCGAGGAGATCGCCGCGTTCGAGGCGCAGCATGGGCTCGGCGCGGCCTGGGGCCTCGAGGAGGGTCGCGCGCAAGTGATGGTGATGGATGTCGAGACTGGCCAGATCCGCCCCTACGCCACGGGCCTGCGCAACTGCATCGGGCTCGCCATCCAGCCGCAGACCAGGACCCTCTGGTGTACCAACGACGAGCGCGACGAGTTCGGCGACGACGCAGTGCCCGATTTCGTCACCCGCCTCGCCGACGGGGCGTTCTACGGCTGGCCTTTCACATTTCTCGGCGGTCGCGAGGATCCGCGCCACCGTGGCGAGCGGCCCGATCTCGCCCAGCGGACGGCGATGCCGGACGTGCTCTTACAGGCCCATTCAGCGCCGCTCGGGATCAGCTTCTACGACGCCGGGCAATTCCCCGCCGAATATCGCGGCGACGCGTTCATCGCCTTGCACGGCTCCTACAACCGCAGCCGCCGCACCGGCTCGAAAGTCATCCGCCTGCTGCTGCACGACGGTGTCCCGACGGGCGAATACGAGGATTTCCTGACCGGATTCGTCGTCTCCGACGATTTGGTCTGGGGCCGGCCGGCGGATGTCGCGGTGGCGATCGACGGGTCGCTGCTGATCAGCGACGACGCCTCCGGCACGATCTGGCGGGTGGTCTATGCCGGCGGTGGCGCGCCCGCACCGGCGGCGAAGGGATCCTCGGGGTAGCGGACCCGGGTCAGGAACAGGCCCTGGGGCGGCGCCGTCGGCCCGGCGGCGCGCCGGTCGCGGGCCGCCAGCGCCGCGCCGACATCGGCCGGACGCCATTTCCCCGCGCCGACCAGCGCCAGGGTACCGACCATGTTGCGCACCTGGTGATGCAGGAAGCTGCGCGCCGCCGCCGTGATCTCGATCCCCTCGCCCACGCGGCACACGTCCAGCCGATCGAGCGTGCGGAGCGGGCTTTTCGCCTGGCAGGCGCTGGCGCGGAATGAGGAGAAATCGTGCCGGCCCAGGAGAGACCGCGCCGCCTCCGCCATCGAAGCCGCATCGAGCCGCCGCGCCACGTGCCAGACCCGCCCCTCCTCCAGCGCCGGGCGCGCGGGACGGTCGAGGATGACGTAGCGGTATTCCCGCCCGATGGCGGAAAAGCGCGCGTTCCACCCCGGCGGCACGGGCGCGGCCGCCAGGATGGCGATGCGGTGCGGGCGCAGATGGTGATTGAGCGCCGCGCGCAGCCGCTCGGCGGGGAGCGGCGCCGCGCGCACCGGCAGCAGGATCTGCGCCACCTGACCGGCGGCATGCACGCCTGCATCGGTGCGTCCGGCGACGATGGAGGCCACTGGCGCCCCATCGGCGAGCCGGCTCGCCGCTCGCTCGACCATCTCCTGGATCGACAGCCCGCCGCGCTGGCGCTGCCAGCCGACGAACCCGGCACCATCGTACTCGATCAGCAGCGCCCAGTTCTGCCGCGGCGTCGCGCCGGTCGCGTCGTCGGGCGTCATCCAGCAGCCGCGCTCAGCCGAGCTTGGTGCCGGCCGGCACAGCGTGGCCGCGCAGGAACTCGGCGGCATCCATGGCCGCCCGCCCGGGCAGCTGCACCCGGGTCAGGCGCAACGCCGCCTCGCCGCAGGCAACCGTCAGCATGCCATCGAGGGTCGCGCCGGGGCTGGCCTCTGCGGACGCGCCCGCTACAGGGACGATCTGGGCGGCGTGCACTTTCAGCGTCACGCCACCGAGGCTGGTCCAGCAGCCGGGCCACGGCGTCAGCGCGCGCAGCTGGCGGGCGAGATTCGTCGCGGGCAGCCACCAGTCCATCCGCCCGTCCTCGCGCGTGAGCTTGCGCGCGTGGGTGACGCCGTCCCGCGGCTGCGGCCGCGGCGGGGGGTTCTCCGCCAGGGCTCGCAGCATGAGGCGGGCACCGAGCGCGGAGAGCACGGGGTGCAGGTCCGCAGCGGTCGTGTCGGGGCCGATGGGCACGGCCTCCGCGAGCAGCACGGGACCGGTGTCCAGCCCCTCGTCCATGCGCATGATGCTGACGCCCGTCTCGGCGTCTCCGGCCAGGATCGCGGCCTGGATCGGCGCCGCACCGCGCCAGCGCGGCAGCAGGCTGGCGTGCACATTGAGACAGCCGCACCGGGGCGCATCCAGAAATGATTTCGGCAGCAGCAGCCCGTAGGCCGCGACCACGGCGGCATCGAGATCGAGGGCGGCGAAGGCATCGGCCTCACCCTCGTCGCGCAGCCGGCCCGGCGTGCGGACGGCCAAGCCGAGCCGCTCGGCTTCGCGATGCACCGCGGAGCGTTGCACGGCATGGCCACGCCCCGCTGGACGAGGCTTCTGGGTATAGACCGCGACAACCGCGTGACCGGCATCGTGCAGCGCGGCGAGGATCGGCACGGCGAAATCCGGACTCCCCATGAAGGCGAGGCGAAGGACCATGCTCGCGCTCCTCCTGCTCATGGCGTCGATTGATGACAGAAAATAAGTGGCGCGGCATTGATCAGCGTCAAGAACAGCCGCGCGGCACGGCGCTCAAGCGGTCTCCTTCTGCCTCCGCTCCTTCAGCATTCGCCGCAGGATCATGTTGCGCTTGAGGGCCGAGAGGTGATCGACGAACAGCACCCCGTCGAGATGGTCGATCTCATGCTGCAGGCAGGCCGCGAGCAGACCCTCGGCCTCGATCTCATGGCCCATGCCGTAGGCATCGAGATAGCGCACCTTGACGCGCGCGGGACGCGTGACATCGGCATAGTGGCCCGGCAGGGACAGGCAGCCCTCCTCGCGGGTTGCGAGTTCGGCGCTGGCGGCGGTGACCTGGGGGTTGATCAGCGCGATCGGCGCCGGCTTCTCCTGCTCCATCAGGTCCACCACGGCGACGCGGAGCCCGACCGACACTTGCGGCGCGGCCAACCCGATCCCCGGCGCGCGGTACATGGTCGCGAACATGCGCGGCAGCAGGGCACGCACCGTCTCGGCATCGGCATCGCGCACCGGCCGGGCGCGCGCCTTCAACACCGGGTCCGGGGCAAGCACGATCGGCAGCAGGGGGGTGTCGGCTCCATCCATCCGCCGCATGTAGCGGTCTCACCGTTCCGCTTCAACAGCCCCGTCACCCTGCCCCTGGGCCCTCTTGCAAGCGAGCCAGAGGCTGACAACATAGCCTCTGCCGAGGCGCCTTGATGGGCCTTGGCACCCGCTTCGCTCGTCATGAGGAGGCTGCCTTGAGCACCCGCATGTTTGGCTCGCCGCTGTTCCTGGGCTTCGACCATCTCGAGCAGATGCTCGAGCGGGCGTCGAAATCCTCGTCGGACGGCTATCCGCCCTACAATATCGAGCAGATCAGCCCGACCGGCCTGCGCATCACCCTCGCCGTCGCCGGCTTCACCATGGACGACCTGCAGATCACGCAGGAAGACAACCAGCTGGTGATTCGCGGCAAGCAGACCGACGACTGCGCCGGACGCGTGTTCCTGCATCGTGGCATCGCCGCGCGCCAGTTCCAGCGCAGCTTCGTGCTGGCCGAAGGCATCGAGGTGAAGGGCGCCTGGCTGGATAGCGGCCTGCTGCATATCGATCTGGCGCGTCCGCAACCCGAAAGCCGCGTGCGCACGATCGCGATCAGCAAGGGCAACGGCGCCGGCCGCAAGGACGTCGTCAACGGTCGCGCCGAGCGTGATTGATGGCGGACGCCGCCATGCCGGAGCGATCCGGCCAAACAGGAACAGAACGGAGAGTTGACATGCAGACCAACCCTGCCCCCGCCTCCGCCCAGCCGGGCGCCGCGGACGGTGGCTTCGACATCCGCCACATCAGCGCGAGCCAGCTCGCCGAGCTCGGCGTGACCCAGCTCGCCTATATCCGCCCGGTCGTCGTCGATGGCGGGCGCGCCTTCGCCATCCACGCCGCGGATGGCCGCCCGGTCGGCGTCGCCCCGACGATCGAGGCCGCGGCTGCCGCGATCCGCGAGCACGACATGATCCCCACCCTGGTCCAGTGAGCCCGGGGGGTCCAGTGAGCCCGGGGGTCCAGTGAGCCCGGGGGTCCAGTGAGCCGCCGGTCCTGGGCCGCGGCGGCCTGAGCGGCGGCGGACCGAGCGGCGGCGGACCGAGCTAAGGCTGCAGGCGCCAGGGCGAGCGATCCGTCCAGGTGCGCATCACCGCCGCGGCCCAGTCGGGGGTCTTGTCCCGGTGGCAGACGGTGCAGGGGTTCGGGACGCCAAGGACGCGCGTTTCGCCAGGCGTGATGAAGCGGAACGTGTGGGCGTGGACGTCGACATCGGCGATGGTCTGCTCGATCGCCGGCATGTGGCAGTTGACGCAGGCGCTCCCGGGGCTGGTCGCGGCATGATGGGTGTGCGCTTCGATGGTGGCGGCGCGTGGCCCGTTGGCGGTGTTCGGGCCATGGCAGGTCAGGCAGATCGCCCCCGGCGGCTGCAGCAGGCTGGCGCGATTGTTCGACCCGTGCGGATCATGGCACGAGAAGCATGTGACACCGCGCGTATACATCAGGCTTTGAACGAAATCATTGCCCTGCATGCGGTTCTTATGGGCGGTGCCATCGGCGAAATGGGTGAATGTCGTCTTGCCGGGGGCGCGATCTTCCAACCCCCAGAAGTCTGCGAGGTTGAGCCCGACCTGGAAGCCCACCGGCCAGTCGAAAAAATGGCCTTCAATCGGGTTCGTCAGCGGCCGGCCCTGGGAGTGGCACTGGATGCACACATCGTTGGCCTGGACATAGCCGAGCCGTGCCGGGTTGATGATGGTGCCGCGCACCGGCGCGGCGACATGGGCGCTGCCGGGACCGTGGCATTTCTCGCAGCCGACGTTCCACTCGGTCACCGTTCTGGTGCGGATATCGTAATTGACCGAATGGCAGCCGTCGCAGAGAGGGCCGGTCGGGCGCCGCATATTGTCCGGCGGGTAGAGCGGCGCCCACCAGTCGGCGTCGTTCGGCACGAAATAGCGCCGCCACAGGCGGTGCGTCACGTCCCACTGCGCGCCAAGGACATAGTACTCGTCACCGATCTTCTTGAAATAGCGCTGCTTCCAACGGCTACCGTAGACCAGGGCGATGTCATCGAGGGTGAAATCGACCAGAGGGTCGGATTTTGTCAGATCGGGGATGATGGCGTCGGGATGGCTGCGCGGGTCACGGACGACATTCGCCATCCGTGACTTCTCCCAGCGCGCATAAATCTCGGCATGACAGCGCCGGCAGGCGGCGGAGCCGGTGAAATGCGCGTCCCGCGGACCTGCTGGCGCGCCCGTTATCGGCCCAGCGATTAACGGCCCGGATATCAACGGCAAGTGTCGTATGAAGCTGACGATCTGCCAGATCTGCCGCTCCGGCAGAGTCCAGGCAGGCATGCCGGTGTTCCGGATGCCGTTCGCGATGTGATAAAATATTTCGCCGTCGCTCATTGGCGCCGTGGCCGCGCGGAGCGCGGGCGGGCGCGGGTATTCGCCGGCTGCTATTTCGGTATGGCCGCTGCCGTCAAACCCGTGGCACGATTCGCACTTCCCACGGAACAGATCGGCGCCGGCCGCGATCTCGGCGGGGTCGTCACCGAGCGGATTGCGCCGAGCCCGGTCGGCTGCCGGTACGCTCGCCGAGAGCGCCCAGCGGGCCAGGCGTATCTCCAATGCCGGTGGCTCGCCGCGCGCGGAGGACAGTCCAGGCAACGCCACGCGATAGAGCGCGACCGCACCACCGAGCAGACCGGCCAAAATCAGAATCGCGACCCAGCTTCGTCGCATGATCCCCCCGGTCATACACTGGTGAGGGTGGGGCATGCCCCACGCCCCGGCAAGAGACGACGGCATCATTGAAGCCAATTTTAGCCGTCCGTTCGGCAGGCTTGAGCGGCGCCCAGCAGACACTCATACTCGATCTGCCGTGCCGCCGAGGGAATCCGGTGCCGGCGGCGGCTCCGTGCGGAGCCGGTCCTTCCGCCCCTGGCCTGGAGAACCAAGTCGATGAACGCCCTCGAAGCGATCGGCATCGCTGTGCTGCAAGGCGCCACCGAGCTGTTTCCGGTGAGCAGCCTCGGCCATGCCGTGGTCCTGCCGGCCGTGCTCGGCTGGCATCTCGATCAGCATGACCCGTCTTTTCTGCCCTTCCTCGTCATGCTCCATCTCGGCACTGCCGCGGCGCTGCTGCTCTATTTCTGGCGCGATTGGATTCTTCTCGCGCTCGGCGCGCTCGGCTTCGCGGCCGCGCCGCAGGTGCGCCAGAGCCGGCGCATGCTCGGCCTGATCGTCATCGCGACGATCCCTGCGGGCCTCATCGGCGTCGTGCTGGAGCACAAATTGCGCGCGCTGTTCGCCTCGCCGCTGCTCGCCGCCGCCATGCTGGTGCTCAACGGGCTGCTGCTGCTGCTCGGCGAGCGATTGCGCCAGCGCGGCCATCGCGCGCTCTCCGGACTGACGATCCTCGACGCAATCGTCATCGGCCTCTGCCAGGCGACCGCGCTTGTCCCCGGCATCTCGCGCTCGGGGGCGAGCATGGTGGGCGGCCTCTTGCGCGGGGTCGATCACGCCGGCTCGGCGCATTTCTCATTCCTCATCGCCACCCCGATCATCCTCGGCGCGACGCTGCTCGAAGTGCCGAAATTGCTGCACGCCGAGGTGGCACCCGGCACCTTCACTCTCGCGGCACTGGCCGCGGTCGTCTCCGGCGCGACGGCCTTCGCGGCGACCGCCTTTCTGATGCGCTATTTCCGCCGCCACGACGATTGGGCGCTGCTGCCCTTCGCCTGGTATTGCATCGCCGCCGGCATTGGCGCCGCAATCTGGCTTCGGCTGGCTTGATGCGGCGTGCCGCGCTCATCTTCCTGTGCGCGCTCGCGGTCGGCGCCGTCGGGCCGGCCGCGAGCCAGCCGCCGCCCCGGACGGTGCTGGCAGCCGCACCCATCGCGCGGCTCGACCTGCCGTGGTGGCGGGAGCGGTTCGAGCGCAAGACGGCGGAGCTGCGGCAGGGCCCGGTCGATCTCGCCTTCTACGGCGATTCCATCACCCAGGACTATGAACGCGGCGATTTCACGCCGGTCTGGCAGCGTTTCTACGGCCGCCGCCACGCCGTCAATCTCGGCTTCACCGGCGACACGACGGCGAACCTGCTCTGGCGCATCGAGCACGGCGAAGCCGACGGCATCGCGCCGGCGGTCGCGGTGGTTCTGATCGGCGCCAACAATTTCGGGCGGCTGCACTGGTCGGCGGCCGATACCGAGACCGGGATCGTCGCCGACGTCGCCGCGCTGCGCCACCATTTGCCGCGCACGCGCATTCTGCTGCTCGGCGTCCTGCCCGCTGATCGCGGCCCGTGGGTGGCGCGCCAGACCAATCTGGTCAATGCCGGCCTCACCGCCCGCTATGCGCGGGATCGGATGGTGCGCTTCCTTGATATCGGCGGGGTCTTTCGCCACGCGGGGCGGCTCGACCTCACGCTGTTCCTCGACCCCGCCTCGTCTCCGCCGCGCCCGGCCCTGCATCCAAACGCCACCGGCCAGGCGCGCATGGCCGAAGCCATCGAGCCGGTGCTGGCGGACCTGCTTGGAAAGCCTGGCTCCCCGCCTCAGAGATAGCCCGCGCCGGCCTCCGCGGCGAAGCGGGACGGCGGGCCTTGCCAGATGATGCGGGCATGCTCGAGCACATAGACCCGGTCGGCGTGCGATAGAGCGAAGGTCACGTTCTGCTCCCCGAGCAGGACCGTGATCTCGCTGGTCTCGCGCAGCCGCTCCAGCGCCTTCGAAAGCTGTTCGAGGATGACCGGCGCGAGGCCCAGCGTCGGCTCGTCGAGGATCAGCAGGCGCGGGTTCATCATCAGCGCGCGCGCGATCGCCAGCATCTGCTGCTCGCCGCCCGACAGGGTGCGCGCCGCCTGGGTGCGGCGCTCCCGCAGGATGGGGAACAGGTCGAACAGACCGGCGAGCCGATCACGGCTCTCGCCCGCCGGCTGATGCTGGCCGCCGAGATCGAGATTCTCCTGCACGCTCATCTCGCCGAACAGCTCGCGCGTTTCCGGGCACTGCACGATGCCCGCACGCGCAACGGCAGCGGCGGTCCTGCCGCCGAGCGGCGCCCCGTCCCAGACGATTCGGCCCTGATAGGGAACAAGGCCGGAGATGGCATTGAACAACGTCGTCTTGCCGGCCCCGTTTAGGCCGACCAGGGAGACGAACTCGCCGGCACGGACCGAGAGCGAGACCTCCTGCAACGCCTGCGCCTTGCCATAGAACACGCTGGCGGATTCCACCTCCAGCAGCGGCGCTGCCTCGGCGGCGCGGCTCTCCCGCGCGTGGGCCTCGATCGAGCCGCCAAGATAGACGGAGCGCACCTTGGCATCGCGCATCACCTCTGCGGCCGTCCCGCTGGCGATGCGCTCGCCGAGATAGAGCGCGACGACCCGATCCACCAGGGCGGCGACGCCTTTGACATTGTGGTCGACCAGGAGAACGGCGCGGCCTTCGTCGCGGAAGCCGGCGATGAGAGCGGAAAAATCCGCGAGCTCCGTCGGGGTGAGGCCGGCGAACGGCTCGTCCACCAGGACCAGCTTGGGATCGCGCGCGATCGCCCGGGCCAGCTCCAGCCGTCGCAGGTCGGCGAAGGGCAGGGTCTGCGGATAGCGATCGAGCACCGCGCCGAGGCCGACGCGCGCGCCGATCTCGCGCGCCCGCGCGGTGGCGGAATGGTCAGCCGCCAGGCGGAACAAGCTGTCGGGAAGCAGGGCAAGCTTGATGTTTTCGAGAATGGTCTGCCGGTGCAGCGGGCGAGAATGCTGGAACACCAGCCCGACCCCAGCCCGGGCGATGCGATGCGCCGGCAGCCCGGCCATCTCGGCGCCGTCGAGCCGGATACTGCCCTGATTGGGCCGCTCGATGCCCATGATCAGCTTCATCGCGGTCGATTTGCCCGAGCCGTTCGGGCCGATCAGGCCGAGAATCTCCCCGGCTTTGATCTCGAAGCCGAGATCGCGCACCGCGACCAGACCGCCGAACCGCTTGGTCAGACCCTCAACGACGAGCCGCGGCGTCATGCGCGCTCTCCCCGCCGGGCAAAGATCCCGAGAAGCCCATCTGGGAAGAACAGAATCACGGCCAGCGCGATGGCCGAGACGACGAGCGTGCTGAGCTGGCCCAGCGGGCGCAGAATCTCGCCGGCAATGATGAGGAACAGGGAGCCGATCACGCCGCCCAGAATCGTGCGTCGGCCGCCGAGCACGACGGCGATGATCACCTGCACCGCGATGGCCACATCGACGACGGTGCCAACGGAAGCGGTGCCGAGGTAGAACACCATCAGCGCTCCCGAAAGGCCGGAGAACAGGGCGCTGACCGAGAAGGCCGCGAGCTTGTGCTTGGCGACGTTGAAGCCCAGCGCCTGCGCCTCGACGGGGTCCTGTCCTGCCGCCTGCAGGATCAGTCCGACCGGAGAGCGCGCCAGCCCGGTCAGCAGCGCCGCACTCACCACCATGAAACCGAACGCGTACCAGTAATTCGTACGGGCATCGACTGAGAGGACATCGGGGAGCGAAAGCCCGATTTCCCCGCCGGTCACCCCGGCGAAAATCACGATCACCTGCTGCAGCAGCAGCACGGCCACCAGCGTCACCAGACCGAAATACGGTCCGCGCAGCCGCAGGGCCGGCAGGGCGAGCAGCAGCCCCGCGACGACCGAGGCGGCCGCGCCGGTGGCGACGCAGAGCGGGATCGACCATCCGTGCACGTTGAGCAGGCCGGCGCTGTAGGCGCCGACGCCGATGAGGAAGGTCGGACCGAAATTCACCTCGCCGGCGAAGCCGAACAACAAATCCCATGACATCGAGAAGACGCCGAAATAATAGGCCAGCGTCAGAACGCCGAGCGCGTAGCCCGAGACCCCGAAAGGCAACGCGGCGAGCGCGATCGCCACCAGCACAAGCGCGAGAGGACGCCAGTTCATCGGCCTGCCTTTCACCGCCGCCCGAGCAGGCCCTGCGGGCGCAGATAGAGTACCAGCACCAGCAGAAGAAGCGCCGGGATCGTGCGGATCTCAGGCGAGATCAGATAGGCCGTGACCGTCTCCAGATAGCCGACGACATAGGCCGCAATGAGCGAACCCGAGACGCTGCCGAGCCCGCCGAGCACGACGATGGAAAAGGCGCTCGCCGTCAGGTTGCCGATATTGCCGGAGCTGGTGCCAAGAAAACTCGCCAGCAGCACGCCCGCCGCCGACACGAGCAGGCCATAGATGACCCAGACCGCGAAGTAGATGCGCGAGAGTTCGAAGCCGAGCAGGGTCAGGCCACGCGGATTGATGGCGCAGGCCAGCAGCGTCTTGCCCATCCGGGTGCGGTTCACCAGCAGCCAGAGCAGCCCGATCGAGAGCCAGGACACGGCCGCCACCAGCATCTCGTTATACGGCAGGCGCACTCCGCCGATGCTCGCCACGCCCCCGATCAGCGCCGGAACGGTGAGGGGATTGTCGGAAAACAAATAGGCCACCGCTTCCTGGATCATGATGCCCCAGAGCAGCGTGCCGGTGAGAACGAAAATCTCCGTCTCATCGCGGGGGATGGCGCGCGAGCGCTGGATGGGCCGAACCACGACGAGATAGGTCACCAGGGCGGAAAGCGTGCCGGCAACAAGTCCCGCGAGCGCGCCAAGATACTGCCCGGCATGCAGATCGCCCGCGACATACCAAGCGGCGACGGCGGCAATCAGCATCAGACCGCCATGCGAGAGGTTCAATACGCCCGAGACCCCGAAGATCAGGGTGAAACCGATGGCGCCGAGCCCGTAGAGTGAACTGATGGCAAAACCGTCGAGCAGGATCTGCAGGCCGAGCATTCGTTTCCCTTGTCCGCCGCGTTGTCGGGCGGGCGTTGAGCAGAGACGGGCGCGATAGGGTCAGTTGCTGGCGTGCTGATCCGGCGTCTTGATGAAGGCGGGGAACTTCATTGTTCCCGTCGCGATATCAGTCGGCCACAGCGGCACCTGCTTGCCGTTCTGCCATTGCACGACGATGCCGGTGATGAAACCAGGCCCGTAGCGCAGACCATGGGTGAAGGCATCATCACGGCCATAGAACTGCACCCGGCCGATATTGCCGACATAATCGGTCTTTTCCATCGCCTCGACAAGCTTATCCGCCTCAGCGCCACCGGCTCGGCCGACGGCCTCGGCGATGATGTGGACGTCATCGGCTGCGGTGTAGCCGGCATAGCCGGGGCTGACGCCGAAGCGCTTGATATAGGCCTGGGCAAAGGGAATGGTCTTCGCCGTCACCGCGATGTCCGGCGCCGCGGGCTCCTCCAGGATCACGCCCTGGGCGGCGCCGTTGGTGTCGCGCCAGAACGTGTCGGTGGTCGCCTGCGAGCTGATCCCGGCCATCGGTACCGGCACCTGCTGGCTCGCCCACTGCACCGTCGGCTGCACGCCGACATGGGAGATGCCGGTGGTGATCACATCCGGGTGCTTGGTCTCGATCTGATTGAAGAGTGGCGTGAAATCGGTGGTGTCGGGCGAGAAGCGGATATGGTCGAGCACGCTGAAGCCCGCCGCGGGAAGGCACGTGGCGAGTTCGCCGTCGTATGGCTTCGTCCAGGCAGCGTCTTCGCTCATGATCACTGTGGTCTTCATGTGCAGCTTGGTGACCAGGAGATCGTGCGAGGAGGCGCAGACCGTGTCGGCGATCTCGGTCGAGGTCAGGTAGCCGTGGAAGCTGTACTTGTTGTGGGCGTAGTCGTCATGGATACGACGGGTGATTTCGTTGCTGGCCGCGCCGGGGGTGATGAATGGCACTTTCAGCCGCGCAGCCCAGGGCTCGAGCGCGAGAGCGACCTCGCTCATGTAGCTCGCGATCACTGCCACCACATGATCCTCCGAGACGGCGCGCTGGAAGGCGCGCACGGCGTCGGTGGCGGAGTTATGGTCGTCATAGTCGACGATCTCGACCTTGCGTCCATTGATGCCGCCGGCGGCATTGATCTCCTCGGCAGCGAGCTTGGCGCCGTTGGTGATCGCGATGCCCCCGATGGCGGAGTTCTCCGCGATCACGCCGATCCGGATCGGCTCCTCGGCTCGTGCCGCACCGCAGGCGAGGACGACGACACCGAGGGCGGTGGCTCCGGCAAGACGGCGGCCGATGGGAGATTGAGACATGTTTCCTCCACCACGTCAGGCATGGGTATAGCTGCCATGTTCGCGCAAACCGCGCGGCAAGGCTAGAGCAACCTCCGGCCCGAGGATTCCATCAGGTCCGACCGCGCTCCCTGGCGTGCCTCACTTGCGCCCTATGCCACGGATCTCGTTAATGCTTCGCTGTGCTTGGCCGGCTGGCGACGCCGCCGATTCCGTTCCCGCAGGAGAGTGATTTGGGTGAGATTTTCCCGCTGGCGACGCCGGCATCCGCGCTGCCCTATACCGGCGAGAGGCTGACCTCGGCCGAAGGCGGACAAGGCGAGATCGAGCATCTACATCGCTATTTCCTCGCCCGTCACCACGCCCGCGGCAAGGATGTCCTGGATGTCGCCTCCGGTGAGGGCTACGGTGCCGCCCTGCTAGCTCAGGTGGCGCGGCGTGTGATCGGGGTGGAGATCGACGCTGCTGCCGTCACCCACGCCGCTCGGGCCTACCCGCGCGAGAATCTGCGCTTCCTGCGCGGCGATGCCTGCGCCATCCCGCTCGCCACCGCGTCGGTGGATCTGGTCACGTCCTTCGAGACCATCGAGCATTTCTACGATCACGAAACCTTCCTCGCCGAGATCAAACGTGTGCTGCGGCCCGGGGGGATGCTCATCCTGAGCACGCCCGATCGCGACATCACCTCTCCGGCCAACACGCCACCCAACCCCTACCACGTGCACGAACTGACCCGGGACGAACTGCGCGCGCTCGTCACCCGGCACTTCCGCCACATGGCCGCCTTCGCCCAGCGCCCCCTCCTCGGCACGGCGCTGTTCGCCGATGGGCCAATGCCCGGCGGGCCGGCGGCGCGCGGCGCGCTGCCGCTGACGTTCGAGCAGCGCGGCCCGGACCGGATCGAGGCTTCGGCCGGGCTCGCCCGCGCTACCTACCTGCTCGTTGTCGCGGCGGATTCCGACCTGCCGGAACTGGCCGATTCGCTGTTCATCCGCGACGGGCTGATCGACCCCTATCTGCATTTGCCGCGACAGATCGAAGCGCAGCGGCACTGGACGGAAGAAGCTATCGGGCGACTGCACGCCGAGGCGTCCGCCCGCCAGGCCGAACTCGACCGGTTGCGGACAGTCGCAGAGCAGACGGCCCCGGCGGCGGCCGAGCGGGCGCAGGTGGCGCTCGCGCTCAGCGAGTGGCGGCTTGCGGCCAGCGAGACCGAGCGGGAGGCGCTGCGGGCGCTGCTGGACCGGACCGAGACCCTGCTCGATCAAGCGCAGGCACAGCGGGAGCAGGCCGAGGAACGCGCCCGGCTCGCTCGCCCACTGCCCCGGCCGAGCCTTGCCGCTCGGCTTCGCCGCCGGCTCCGCCGGCGCTGGCAGCCGAACGAGGCAGAGGCGGCGCTGCTGGCGATCGTGCGAGCCAGCGAATTGTTCGATCCGGCCTGGTATCTGAGCCAGCACGCGGACGTCAGGGCTCTCGGCATGGACGCGGCGGAGCACTATGTCCGCTTCGGCGCCGCCGAAGGCCGCGATCCTGGCCCGCGCTTCTCGGTGCGAACGTACCTCGATCTGCACCAGGACGTTGCCGCGGCGGGGCTGAACGCCCTCGACCATTATGAACGCTTCGGCCGCGCCGAGGGCCGCGCCCTGCGCGCCGCGATGTCGGGGCCCACCGCAACGCCATCGCACTGGAGCCTGCCCGAACGGCGGCCGCGCGTGCTGTTCGTCTCGGGCGAGCCACACACGCCTGGGCATGCCTATCGCGTCCTGCGGCAGGCCGATGCGGTTCGCCGGCTTGGCGGGCTGGCCGAGGTGAGGACAGTCGCCGAGGCGGCTTCGGCACCGGATCTCGTCACCTCCGCAAATCTGCTCGTGCTGTGGCGAACCGAATGGGGCGAAGCCGTGGCGGCCGTGGTTGACGCCGCGCGCTCGGCCGGGCGGACGATCCTGTTCGATGTTGATGACCTCATGGTCGACCCGGCCCTGGCACGGACCGACGTGATAGACGGTATTCGCTCGCAGCGGCTGAACGAGGCCGAGGTCGCCCGCTTCTACCACCGGGTCCAGGAAAGCATGGTGGCGGCCGATTTCTGCTCGACGACGACGCAGGTCCTCGCTGACCACATGCACCGCTGGGGCAAGCCGGTCTTCGTGCTGCCGAACAGCTTCGACGACGCGACCCGCGCCCGCGCCAACCTCGCGGCCCGCGCGCGCAGGGTGAAGCCCTCGGATGGCTTGTTGCGGCTGGGCTATGCCGGGGGCAGCCGAACACATCAGAAGGATTTCGCCATCATCGCCGGCGCGGTCGCCCGCTTCCTGCGCGCGCGGCCAAACGGGCGCCTGGTGCTCTTCCGTCGCGAGACGACCGACTGCCTGGACGTGCACGAATACCCAGCGCTGGCGGGGCTCGAGGGACAGATCGAGTGGCGGGAATATGTCCCGGTGGCTGAACTGCCAGACGAGATCGCCCGGTTCGACGTGAATCTGGCCCCGCTGGAGGTCGGCAATCCGTTCTGCGAAGCCAAGAGCGAACTCAAGTTCTTCGAGGCCGCCCTGGCCGGCGTCGCCTCGGTCTGCTCTCCCACGGCCCCATTCCGCGCCGCCATCCGTGACGGTGAGACCGGGCTGCTGGCGGCCGGAGAGGATGCTTGGCACGACGCGATCTGTCGCCTGGCCGATGATCCGCAGCTGCGCGCGCGGCTGGCGCGGGCTGCGGAGATCGACTCTATCGGCCGCTTCGGCCCCGAGGCGCAGACCGAGCGCTGGGCCTCGGTTCTGGAGCAGACGCTCCATCGCGGCCGCCGTGCGGCGCGGGCCTTCGCTCTCGACCTCGTCCGCGCCGCCGCGCCGATTCCCCCGCTGCCGCGGGTGCCCGAACACGAAATCGTCCGCGGCTACGACCGGGTGACCCAATCGGCCGTCACGGTCGTCGTCCCACTCTACAACTATGCCGGCTTCGTCACCGAGACGCTGGACTCCGTGAAGGCGCAAACCCTCATGGAGCTGGATCTCATCGTCGTCGACGACCGCTCGACCGACGACTCGCTGGCGGTCGCGGAACGCTGGCTCGCGGCCAACGAGGCCCGGTTCGGTCGCGCGCAGCTGGTGCGCAACCGCGCCAACAGCGGGCTCGGCCTCACGCGCAACGTCGGCTTTGCGCTTGCGGCGAGCGAATTCGTGCTGCCGGTCGATGCCGACAATCTGCTCCTGCCGGAATGCGCGGCGCGCTGCCTCGCGGCTCTGCGCGAGAGCGGCGCCGCATACGCCTATCCCCGGCTAGAGCGGTTTGGTAGCCGGACCGATCTGTTTGGCATTGAGCCATACGATCCGGCACGCCTTGTCGCCGGCAACTATATCGACGCCCAGGCCTTGATCAGACGCGCCGCCTGGAGCGCTGTCGGCGGCTACGACCATGTGCGCTTCGGCTGGGAGGATTATGATTTCTGGTGCCGGCTGGCTGAGCGTGGCCTGTTCGGGATCAATGTGCCGGAACGGCTCGGTCGCTACCGCGTGCATGAAGGCTCGATGCTGCGCACCTCCACCGACTTGCAGCGCAACAAGGAGATGCTGGTGGAAGATCTGCGCCGGCGCCACCCTTGGAGCCGCGTAGTGTCGGGATAGGCAGCCCATCAGGCACAAAAAAGCCGGCCGCGGACGCCCGCGACCGGCTTTTGTCCAGCCTGCTCAGACCGTCAGAGATTATGGATCTGGCCGGCGCTGATCGTCGTGCCGTTGAGGAATGTGATCTTGGTGTTGTCGGTCAGCGTGATCACCAACGAACCGTTTACCACCTGCTGCGACGCGACCGCATTGCTGCCGTATCCGTAGAAGTTGAGCTGGTCGTGGGCAGTAAAGTTCTGAATGAGGTCGGTACCGCCGGCGCTACCCTTGGCAAAGATGAATGTCTCGATACCGGCGCCGCCGACCATCGTCGCCGCCCCGGTGCTGGCGACCAGTGTATCGTTGCCGCTGCCAGCGACCATGCTGTCGGCGCCAGTGCCAGCGAAGTATGTATTATTGCCCGACGCGCCGGAGCCTTGGAGCGTGGCGTTGCCCGTGGCGGCAACGAAGACGTTGCCATTATTGGCTCCGAACAGCGCGACCTGACCGCCATTATAGGCAAAGAAAGTACCGCCGAGGCTGTTGCTCTGGCTGACGATGATGCTATTGCTCTGCTGCGCGTCATAGAGCAGCTGGCCGGAGCCTTGGAACAACGTGTCGTGTCCAGTGCCGGCATAGACGGTCGTGTTGCCGGAGCCGCCGACGATGGTGTTGTTGGAGGATTGCAGGTCGGCGACGGTGTTTTCCTGGCCCGTGAAAATCAGGTTGGTGCCGGAACCACCGAACAATGTCGCGTTACCCGAGCCGCCGACGATGGTCGAGGCGACGGCACTCGTGGCAACAAACTCGAGATTGGGGCTGGTATTGAGGAAATACAATCCTCCGCTCGAGGCCGCGAAGATGGTCTCCGCGCCACCGCCGGCAGAGAACGTATCGGCACCGCCAGCATTAACCAGGAGATCCGTGCCATTTCCGCCATAGACGAAGGCACCCGGCGCCGACGTCGCGACTGTCGTGTTGCCGGTGCCGGCGATGATCGTGTCAGCGCCGGAAGAATAGACCGTATCAGCGCCAGAACCGAGAAAGAATAGATTATGCCCGTTTCCGCTCTGGATCAGATCACTGGCCGCGCCGCCATAGACCGACGTGTTGCCGACCCCATAGAGGTTAAGCGTCCACGCTCCGCCGCTGGCGGTGGGGCTGGCGATGACGTTGTTACCGTCGCCGCCGACGACGGTGCCGGAACCGCCATTGGTATAGAAAGTGAGGTCCGAGGCCCCGCCCAGTACGCTCTCGTTCGCCTGGGCAGCACCAGCGATCGTGACAGGAGCAGTCGTCGACGCATCGATCAGCCCGAGATAGCCGGTGGGCGCAACAACATTCGTGTTTCCAGTGCTGCCATCGGCAATCAGTTCTCCGAGCTTCCCACTCGGAACGTTCGCCGTTGACCCTTGCTGGGAATATACTTGCGGAAACAGCGTTCCTGAAACGTTCGCGGCATAGATCGTCTGCAGAAGCTGGGTCGCAATGCTTGCGCTCGTCGGCGAGTTGTACTGCAACTGATAGGTGTTCGTGCCAGCGCCCGGGACGGTTACGACAGCCATGAACGGAGACTCCTCTGCTTTTCCCACCCCTTGTTAATCGGTGGCGTAAGAAAATGCAAGCATGAACACCGCTCACCGCAATGTGAGCAACCGATAATTGATCGGAAAAATCGGCTAAAATCGGTGCCGATTGCGATAATCGCTTGATGATAAAAATGGCATCGCGTCAGTTCGTACGGAAAAATGAGGCGAATGTCGATTCAAATCCTGAAATTGAGATGATCCCCACCTTGCGGGCGTTGGGCCGCCATGATGAAGATTGAGTGGCACGCTTGTCCGGCGTGCGATCCGGTGGGCGAGACAGGCGCGGCAAACCGCGCCAAGATAGCGCATCGCCCGTACGGGCCGGCCGCGCCACGACGCAATCGTGCCGACGTCCCGCGCCCAAGCTTCCGCCCCGGAGACCATGCCCATGCCCCAGATCGCCGTGACCCTGACCAGCCGGCCGAAAACGCCCCCTCCCGACGAGACGCTGCGGTTCGGCACCGTATTCACCGATCACATGTTCATGATGGAGTACGACGAGGGCCGTGGCTGGCACGACCCGCGCATCGTGCCCTACCAGAATTTCAGCCTCGATCCCGCCACCTGCGTCCTGCATTACGCGCAGGCGGTGTTCGACGGGCTGAAGGCGTTCCGCGGCGCCGACGACGTCATCCGCCTCTTTCGCCCGTCCGCCCACGCCGCACGCCTCAACCGTTCCTGCGCGGGACTGTGCATCCCGGAGCTGGATCCCGCCCTGGTGCAGGAGAGCCTTCGGGCGCTCATCGAGGTCGATCAGCGCTGGGTGCCATCCATGCCAGGCACCGCCCTCTATGTCCGCCCGACGGTGATCGCCACCGAGACGTTCCTCGGTGTGCACCCCTCGTCTAGCTACCTTTATTATGTGATCCTGTCTCCGGTCGGCGCCTATTATGCCGAGGGCATGAACCCGGTGAAGATTTTGGCCATGGACAGCCATGTCCGCGCCGTGCCGGGCGGCATTGGCGCCATCAAGGCGGCGGCGAATTACGCCGCCAGCCTGCACGGCGCCGAGGAGGCGGCCCGCGCCGGCTTCACCCAGGTGCTCTGGCTCGACGGGGTGCAGCACCGCTACCTCGACGAGGTCGGCACCATGAACATCATGCTGCGCATCGGCGACGAGGTGGTCACGCCGCCGCTCAATGGCGCCATCCTTGCCGGGGTGACGCGGGATTCGGTGCTGACGCTGCTCAAGAGCTGGGGCATCAAGGTTGCCGAGCGGCCTGTCGCCATCGACGAAGTCCTCGCCGCCGCCAGCCGCGGAGCACTGACGGAGATGTGGGGCACCGGCACGGCCGCGGTCATTTCGCCCGTCGGCGAACTCGGCTATCGCGACGCGCGCGTGACGATCAATGGCGGACGGATCGGCGAGCTTACGCAGCGGCTCTATGACGCCATCGTCGGCATCCAGTACGGCACCGCGCCGGATCCGTTCGGCTGGACCGCGCCGCTCACCGAGCGTGTCGCGGTGCCGGCGTGACGCCCGCGATGAACACCGAAGCGCTCTGCTTCACACCGGCGGTCGAACTCGTCCGGCTGATCCGCGCGCGCACCCTGTCCCCGGTCGAGCTCGTCGAGGCGGTGCTCGAGCGCATCGCGGCGCTCGAGCCGCGCGTCAACGCCTTCGCCACCTTGCTCGCCGAACCGGCCCGCGACGCCGCCCGGGTCGCCGAGGCGGCGCTGGCCCGTGGCGAGGCAACCGGACCGCTGCATGGGGTGCCGGTGACGCTGAAGGACCTTACCTGGACTGCGGGGATTGCCACCGGCTACGGCTCGCATCTGCGCGACGGCTTCGTGCCCGAGGAGGACGCGCCGATGGTGACGCGGCTGAAAGCCGCCGGCGCCATCATCCTCGGCAAGACCACCACGTCGGAGTTCGGCTGGACCGGCGTAAGCCGCTCGCCGACCACCGGCATCACCCATAACCCTTGGCGGTACGGGCTGAACGCGGGGGCCTCGTCCGCTGGAGCGGGCGCCGGGGCGGCGGCCGGTTTCGGACCGCTGCACCAAGGGAGTGACGGCGCCGGGTCGATCCGCATGCCGGCGCATTTCTGCGGCGTCGTCGGCTTCAAGCCGAGCTATGGCCGCATCCCCAACTGGCCGGTCTCGAACACCGACTATTCCTCGCACAATGGCCCGCTGGCGCGTACCGTCGCCGACGTGGCGTTGATGCTAGAGGTGATGGCGGGGCCGCATGACTGGGACCACACGAGCCTGGAAGCCCCGCCCGCGCCGTATCTGGCCCAGCTCGATCGCGGCATCGCCGGCCGGCGACTCGGCTTCAGCCCTGATCTCGGCCATGCCCGCGTCGATCCCGAAGTCGCCGCCCTGGTGCGCGCCGCGGCGGAGAGCTTCGCCGCCGAGTTGGGGGGAAAGGTCGAGGCGGTCACCACGTCCTGGGGTCCGACAGGCCCGGAACTGATCCGCGGGCTCTGGCCGGCCCATCTCTCCATCCATGCGCCAGCGCTGGCCGAGTGGGAACACCGCATGGACCCGGGCCTCGTCGCCTGCATCCGCGCCGGCGCCACGACGACGATGACCGGCTACCAGCGTCTGCGCGAACGGAAATACGCCTATATCCGTGAGATCAACCGCTTCTTCGGCGACTGGGACTTTCTGCTCACCCCGGCCGTCTCGGTCCCCGCCTTCCCGGCCGACAGGCTGGCACCCGAGGACTGGCCCGAACATCCCTGGGACTGGATATCCTGGGCTGAATTCTCCTACCCGTTCAATCTCTCCGGCAATCCGGCCATTTCGGTGCCCTGCGGCTTCACCCGAAGCGGGCTCCCGGTCGGACTGCAGATCGTTGGCCGGCGCTTCGACGATCTCGGCGTTCTGCAGGCCGCCGCTTCGTTCGAACGGCTCCGCCCCTGGGCCGACCGGCGCCCCCCACTCGCCGGCTGAGATGGCGGAGGCCGCGCCGCCGCGGGTGGTGGTGACGCAGGGTCTCTACGGCAGCGCCTCGACCTGGGTGTTCAACGTCGCGCGCGAACTCTATCTCGCCGCTTTTGGCGCTGACAGCGTGCTGGCGCTCTATTCGGACAGCCTGACCAAGGTCCTGGGCCATCCGGACCTTCGTGGGCGGCGCGTGGTGTGGAAGATGCACCGGGGCGAGCCGGACTTCACCGGCTTCGTCGAGCTCGCCTACCCCGCCGTGCTGCTCTCGGTGCGCGATCCACGCGATGCGGTGCTCTCGCTGATCGAGCGATTCAAGGTGGCGCCGCAGACCGCGCTGGCCGCCATCGACGCCTGCTGCAGCCGGCTGCTGCCCCTGGCCGAGCGCGGCTTTCCGGTGTTGCGATATGAGGACGGATATTTCGCCAAGCCGGAGACGGTCGCGGCGATCGCGGCGCATCTGCGGCTGCCCGCCGATGCCGCGGCGCAAGGGCGCATCTTTACCGCCTACGAGAGCGACGCCGTCCGCGCGGCCGCCGCCTCGGTGGCAAGCCTGCCGCCAGAGCGGCTGGAGGGAGACGCGGCGGTCGACCTCTATGACCGCGTCACCCAGATCCATCGCAACCACATCGGCGATCAGCGCGTCGGCAAGTGGCGCAGCCGCATCGCAGCCGAGGATCAGCCCCGTTTGACCGACCATTTCGCGCCCTTCCTGCGCCGCTTCGGCTACCTTTGACCCCCCCTTGCCGGGACGAGCGGCGCAAGCCAGCATGAGCCGAGAAGCGGGGGAAGCTGTGATGAAAATCGCCAAAGCACTGGCCATGATCGCCCTTCTGGCTGCGCCGCCTATGTCCGTGCCGGCGCGAGCCGAGGATGCGCCCGTGCAACTGAAGCTTTCGCATTGGGTGCCGCCGTCGCATCCGCTGCAGGCAGCGATCCAGGACTGGGCGGATTCCATCAAGGCCGATTCGCACGGCACCATCACCGCCGTTATCTTCCCCGCCGAACAGCTCGGCAAAGCCTTCGACCATTACGACATGGCTCGCGACGGCATCGCCGATGCGGCCTATGTCAATCCGGGCTATCAGCCTGGCCGCTTTCCCATCATCGCCGCCTCCGACCTGCCATTCCAGTACAAGGATGCCAAGACCGGCACCGCCGCGCTCGACGCCTGGTACCGCGCCTATGCCGCGCGCGAGATGAAGGACGTGCAGTATTGCTTCGCCTTCATCCACGACCCCGGCACGTTGCATGCTCGGCGCAGGGTCGTCGTTCCCGAGGATCTGCGCGGGATGAAGATGCGCCCCGCCAACGCGACCATCGGCAACCTCGTGACCTTGCTCGGCGGCACCAATGTGCAGGCCTCCGCCCCCGGCGCGCGGGACCTGCTCGACCGCGGGGTCGCGGATGGTATCTTCTTCCCCTGGGGCTCGCTGGTTCTGTTCGGGATCGACAAGACCGTACATTACCATATCGACGCCCAGCTCTACGTCACCAGCTTCGTCTGGGTGCTGAACAAGGCCCGCTATGCGGCGCTGGCCCCGACCCAGAAGGCAGTCATCGACGCCCATTGCACGACGGAGTGGGCGGTTCGCTTCGCCGCCCCCTGGGCAGACTTCGAGGCCGCCGGGAGGGCCAAGGTGAAGGCCGAGCCCGGCCACGAACTCATCGAGCTCACGCCCGAGCAGTTGGCGGCCTGGAAGCGCGCGGCCGAGCCGCTGCATGCGCGCTGGGCTGCCGACGTGCGGCGCACCGGCGCAGATCCGGCGCCGATCGATGCGGCGCTGCGCGCGAGTATCGCCGAGCATCACGCCGGCTATTGAGGTCATGGTGGACCGCCTCATCGACATGGGCGAGCGGCTCGCCGGCGCCTTCCTCGCCTTTGTGACCGCGCTCACCTTCGTCTCCGTGGCGCTGCGCTATGCTTTCTCCTGGGCGATCCCGGACAGTTATGATCTCAGCCGCTATTTCCTCGGCATCCTGATTTTCTGGGGAATCGCCGCAAGCGGCTTTCGCGGCGATCACATCACCGTCGATCTGCTCTGGGGCGCGCTCAGCGCGCACGCGCGCCGGCGGCTCGACGCGTTCGCTAGCCTGCTGACCTTCGCCGCGATGGCCGTGTTCTGCTGGGCGATGGCGCTGAAGGTGCTGGACAGCTACGCCTCGGGCGAGGCGACCTACGACCTCACGCTCCCGGTCTGGCCGTTCTTCCTCGCAGCCTGGCTCGGCTCTCTGGCCGCCGCATTGATGATGCTCGTGCGCCTGACCCGTCTCGCCGTCGGCAGGGCGGCATCCGGCACCGCGCCGGCCGGTCACTGACGCCGCCATGGCGGATCCCACACTGATTGCCATTGCCGGGTTCGTGGTGCTTTTCGCGCTGATGCTGCTGCGCGTTCCGGTGGGAGTTGCGATGGGCGTGGTCGGGGTCTGCGGCTTCGGGCTGCTCTCCGGTTTCGGCCCAGCGCTGCGGCTGCTGGCGCAGTCGCCCATCCGTACCGCGACCGATGCCGGCTTCGCGGTGATCCCGATGTTCCTGCTGATGGGTACGATCGCATCGGCCTCGGGCATGAGCACCGAGCTGTTCCACGCCGCCAACAGCTTCCTCGGCCACCGCCGGGGCGGGCTCGGCATGGCGACGATCGCCGCCTGCGCCGGTTTCGCCGCCATCTCCGGCTCCTCGGTGGCCACAGCGGCGACGTTCTCAGCGGTGGCCTACCCGGAGATGCGCCGCTTCGGATACCCGCAGAGCTTCGCCACCGGCGTCATCGCTGCCGGCGGCACACTGGGCGCGATCCTGCCGCCGTCGCTCGTGCTGGCGGTTTATAGCCTGATCACACAGCAGGATGTCGGCCGGCTGTACATCGCCGGCATCGTGCCGGGGATCCTGGCGGTGGCCATGTATCTCACCACCATCATCGCCATCGGCCTGGTACGTCCCCGGTTTCTGCCACGGGGACCGCGCGCGGGCTGGGCGGAGCGGTTCGCCGCGCTGCGCTCGGTCTGGGCGATCACGTTGCTTTTTCTGTTCGTCATCGGCGGGCTCTACGGCGGCGCCTTCACCGCCACGGAGGCGGCAAGCATGGGGGCTGGCGGCGCCTTCCTCATCGCCGTGGCGCGGCGCCGCCTCACCGGCGCGCAGTTCCTCGGCTGCCTGACGCGGGCGCTGCGCACGAGCGCGGCGATCTTCACCATCCTTATCGGGGCCATTCTGTTCGGGTATTTCCTGACCGTGACGCAGACGCCGCAGCACGTCACGGCCTTCCTCACCGGCCTCGGCCTCGGCCGCTACGGCGTCCTGCTCGTCCTGATGGCGATGTACCTCGTGCTGGGCTGCGTCATGGACGCGATGGCGATGGTCATTCTCACCATCCCGATTATCTTCCCCGTGATCACCGGACTGGGGTTCGACCCGATCTGGTTCGGCGTCATCATCGTGATGACGGTGGAACTCGGGCTGATCCACCCGCCGGTCGGCATGAACGTTTTCGTGATCAAGAGCGTGGTCGGCGACGTCGCGATGTCGACCGTGTTCCTCGGCGTTCTGCCCTTCGTTGCCACCGACCTCCTCCGCCTGGCGATTCTGATCAGTTTCCCGGCCCTGTCGACCTGGCTGCCCGGCCATATGTAGCCGTCACGAGCCAAATCCGGGCATCCTTTTCAAGCTCATGAAAACAGATGTGAAAATAAGCCCCGTTCCTGTCGCGGCCGGCTTGGCCACCCTGGACGTGGACGCGATTTTGCGGCATCGGTGACAGGTCCAGAGCGGGTCACGCCGCCGCCAAACGTCTCGGGAGCGCTGCCATGTCCACCGACCAGATTTTTCCGGTCAAGCCGGAGATCGCCGCCACGGCCCATGTCAACGCCGAGGCATACCGCGCCATGGTGGCGCGCGCCGCGTCGGACCCCGACGGATTCTGGGCCGAGCAGGCCAAGCGCATCCCTTGGATCAAGGCGCCGACGCGGATCAAGAACACGAGCTTCAGCGGCGATGTGTCGATCAAATGGTTCGAGGACGGCTCGCTGAACGCCTCCGCCGCCTGCCTGGACGCCCACCTGGCGACGCGGCCGGATCAGACGGCGATCATCTGGGAGGGCGACGATCCGGCCAGTACGCGGCGCGTGACCTATCGGGAGTTGCACGAACAGGTCTGCCGCCTGGCGAACGTGCTGCTCTCGCTCGGGGTCAAGAAGGGAGACCGCGTGACGATCTACCTGCCGATGGTAGTCGAGGCGGCGGTTGCGATGCTCGCCTGCGCACGGATCGGTGCCATCCACTCGGTCGTCTTCGGCGGCTTTTCGCCTGACAGCCTCGCCGGGCGCATCCAGGGCTGCGGCTCGGCGGTGCTGATCACCGCCGATGAGGGCCGGCGCGGCGGACGCCGTGTAGCGCTGAAGACGAACGCGGACGCGGCGCTCAAATCCTGCCCCGAGGTTGCGCATGTCATCGTCGTGCCGGTCACTGGTGGCGACGTACCGATGATTCCAGGCCGCGACCATCGCTACGACGTGCTGATGGCGCAGGCCCTGCCGCACTGCCCGCCGGTCGAGATGAATGCCGAGGATCCTCTGTTCATCCTCTACACCTCCGGCAGTACCGGCCAGCCCAAGGGCGTGCTGCACACCACTGGCGGCTATATGGTCTGGGCCGCATTTACCCATGAAATCGTGTTCGACTACCAACCAGGCGAGATCTACTGGTGCACGGCGGACGTCGGGTGGGTCACAGGCCACACCTACATCGTCTACGGTCCGCTGGCCAACGGCGCGACAACTCTGATGTTCGAGGGCGTGCCGAACTATCCCGATGCATCCCGCTTCTGGCAGGTCATCGACAAACACAAGGTCAACATCTTCTACACCGCTCCGACGGCAATCCGCGCGCTGATGCGCGAGGGCGAAGGGCCCGTGAAGGCGACATCGCGGAAGTCGCTGCGCATCCTCGGCAGCGTCGGCGAACCGATCAATCCGGAGGCGTGGCTCTGGTACTACCGGGTGGTGGGAGATGAGCGCTGCCCGATCGTCGATACCTGGTGGCAGACCGAGACGGGCGGCATCCTCATCACGCCACTGCCGGGCGCGATCGCGCAGAAGCCCGGTAGCGCCACCCTGCCGCTGCCTGGCGTGACGCCATTGCTAGTCGATACGGATGGGCGCGTGCTGGAGGGAGCCACCGAGGGCAATCTCTGTATCGCCGACGCCTGGCCGGGAATGATGCGCACCGTCTACGGCGACCATACCCGCTTCGTGCAGACCTATTTTTCGACCTACAAGGGCCTCTATTTCACCGGCGACGGCGCACGCCGGGATGCCGAAGGCTATTACTGGATCACCGGGCGAGTGGATGATGTCATCAACGTCTCCGGCCACCGCATGGGCACGGCCGAGATCGAAAGCGCGTTGGTGGCGCACCCGAAGGTCGCGGAGGCCGCCGTCGTCGGCTTTCCCCACGACATCAAAGGCCAGGGCATCTATTGCTACGTGACGCTCAAGGTCGGCGTCGAGCCGAGCGAAGCGCTGCGCAAGGAGCTGGTGGGCTGGGTACGCCAGGAAATCGGTCCGATCGCCGCGCCGGACGCGATCCAGTGGGCGCCGGGCCTGCCGAAAACACGATCGGGCAAGATCATGCGCCGCATCCTTCGCAAGATCGCCGCCAACGAGACCGAGAATCTCGGCGACACCTCCACGCTCGCTGACCCGGCGGTGGTCGACGACCTGGTCGAAAATCGCGCCGGCTGAGAGGACTCAGTCGGCCAGGACCAGGAGGGAGGTCAGGCCCTGCGCCAGCACGGTGCGCAGGTCCGCCGCCGCGAGCGTCACGCAGCCCGCGGTCGGCGCGTAGTCCGCCGTGGCGACATGCAGGAAGATCGCGGAGCCACGGCCGCGATCCGGTGGAGAGTCGTTCCAGCCGAGCACGCCGATGATGTCGTAGAGCCCGTCGCGCCGCCACAGCATCTCGTGTCGCGCGGGATGCGGCAGGCTGACCATTCTATTATAGTCGGGGTGACCGGCATCGTCGCACCAGCCATCGCTGGGCGCGATCGGCTCCCGCGCCAACGCACAGGAAGGCGGTGGACCGCGATCGGCGCGGTACAGGACGCGCCGCAGCGGCAGCAGCGCAGCCGGCGTGGCGCCGTCCCCCTCCTGCTTGTCGGCCCGTACGCCGCCCCGCCCGAGCGCCGCCCGATAGGTCAGCCCGCCGAACACCAGCCGCCCGTCCGCATGCACGACCGCCTGCATCGCCGTCCTCCTGCCGCTGCGGCGAGGAAAGCCCGGCCGGCAGACGCCGGCAAGAGGGCGGTGGCGGAGCCGACCGGGCGCGCCTATCTTCCGGGCATGTCTGACATCCCCGACTTTCTTGATCACGGGCGCCCCGCCGTGCCCGACCTGGTGGTGCCGCGCGGTGTGCTCGGATTCCATCTGCCACTTCGCCCGGTGCGTGGACGGTTGGTCCGCCTCGGGCCGCTGGCCGAGGCGCTGCTGACCCGTCACGATCACCATCCCGTCGTCGCCCACCTCGTCGGCGAGGCGTTGGCGCTCGCCGCAGCGTTGGCCACGGCACTGAAATTCCAGGGCTCGTTCAGTGTTCAGAGCAAGGGCGACGGCCCCGTGCGCACACTGCTCGCCGACTGCACCGAGTTCGGCGCGCTGCGGTCCTATGCGCGGGTCGATTCCGACGCGCTGGATGAACTGCTCGCTCGCGACCCGGCGCCGGACGCCCGCGCGCTGCTGGGCAGCGGCTATCTTGCCTTCAGCGTCGATCAGGGCCCGGACCGCGAGCGTCACCAAGGCATCGTCGCGATCAGCGGCGCCAGCCTCGCCGACATGACGGACCATTATTTCCAGACTAGCGAGCAGCTGCGCAGTTTCGTTCGCCTCGCCGCCGCCCCCACCGAGGAAGGCTGGCGCGCCGGAGCCCTGGTGCTCGAACGCATCGCCGGGGAGGGCGGCATCGATCCCACGCTCGACGCCGCCGGGCAGGAGGAGAGCTGGCGCACCGCGGTGACGCTCGCCGGGACGCTCACGGATGCCGAGCTCCTGGACGACACCTTGCCCGCCGAAAGGCTGCTTTATCGTCTGTTCGGCGCCGAGGGCGTCGCTGCCGGTGCGCCGCGGGCGCTCGCCTTCGGCTGCCGGTGCTCGCGCGCACGCCTGACCGAAATCCTCGAATCGTTCCGCGCTGCCGAGCTGGACGAGATGCAGACCGGGGGGGAGATCGTCATGAACTGTGAATTCTGCAACGTCGGCTTCGGATTCCCGCGCGCCAGCCTGCGCGGACGCGGTTGACCGCAAGCGCCCGGCGCGTTCACGCTGGCGGGACACCCCGCACTCGCAGGAGGGTTTCGCCCGTGACCGCCGTGCCCGATCATCCGACGCGCGTCTTTCTCCGAATCGCCGGGCGCGCCGCCGCCTTGACGCTACTGCTGGCGGCCAGCTGCGCCGAGGAGCCCGCGGCGCCCGCGCAGAGCTTCCCACCGCCGAACTACAGCTACCTGACCCCGCTTTACCTCAACGTGGCCAGCATCGAGGTGGCGGATGGCTGGACCCCGAGCCCCGACGACATCTCCTGGCTGTCGCCGATGCGTCCGCTCGACGCACTGCGGCGCATGGCCCAGGACCGTCTCGTCGCCAGCGGTAGCTCCGGCCGCGCGGTGCTGCGCATCCAGGACGCCTCGCTGCATCGCGGCGAGACGGTCATCGGCGGACACGTCACAGTTGAGTTGGATATCTACACCAGCGGTGACAACCGGGTCGGCTTTGCCGAGGCGTCGGCCGCGCGCAACACCACGCTGCCACCCGATGCTACGGACGCCACCCTGCGGCCGCTACTCTACACCCTGACGAAGGGCATGATGGACGACATGAACATAGAGTTCGAATACGAGGTCCGCCACAATCTGCACGACTGGCTGCAGGAGACCAGCATGCCCGGCACCGCAGTGCCCAAACCGGTCGAGCAGCAGCCACTCGACGGCAAGGCACCGGCGACCGAGCCCGCGCCGGCCGCGCCGGCGCCGCAGCCGCAGACCCTTTCTCTGCCGCCAGCGGACAGTGCACCAACTCCACTGGTTCCCCCTCCGTCCGATTCCGGACCGAGACCGGCGATGTAGGCGGACGTGGACGCGATCGAGGTTGTTGCGCTCCGCAAGCGCTTCGGCGCCATCACCGCGGTCGACGGCATCGATTTCCGCGTCCCCGCCGGCGCCATCGTTGGCCTCCTGGGGGCCAACGGCGCCGGCAAGACCACCACGCTGGCGCTGCTGCTGGGTCTGATCACGGCCGATTCCGGCGTGGTCCGCGTTCTCGGCCACGATATGGCGCACGACCGCTTCGCCGCCCTGGAGCGGATGAATTTCTCCTCGCCCTATGTCGCATTGCCATACCGGCTGACGGTGTCGGAAAATCTGCGCGTCTATGGCCATCTCTACTCGGTGCGCCGGCTGGAGGCGCGCATCCGCGAGTTGGCCGAAACGTTCGAGCTGGCGCCGCTGCTCGACCGCCCCGCCGGCCAGCTCTCGGCCGGCCAGAAGGCGCGGGTGGCGCTGGCCAAGGCGCTGGTGAACCGTCCCGCCCTGCTGCTGCTCGACGAGCCGACCGCGAGCCTCGACCCCGACACGGCCGACCGGCTGCGCGCGTGGCTGCTGCGCTACCGGGCCGAAACCGGCGCGGCGATCCTGCTGGCCTCGCATAACATGACCGAGGTCGAACGGCTCTGCGACGATGTCCTCATGATGCGCGCCGGCCGTCTGGTCGATCGCGGCAGTCCGGCGGCGTTGATCTCGCGCTACGGGCTGGCGGACCTGGAGGCCGTGTTCCTCGACATCGCCCGCGGCCGCCCGGGGATGGCCGCGTGAGCCGTTCGGCGCGCCGCATCTGGGGGCTCATCTACCGCCATCTCGCGCTCTACCGCCGTTCCTGGCCGCGGCTGCTGGACCTCGCCTACGGCCCCGTGCTGCAGATGACCATCTGGGGCTTCACCGCGCGCTACGTGCTGAGCGGCTCGGGCGGCGCCCTGGCCGGCACGGCGGCCACGTTCCTAGGAGGCGTACTGCTCTGGGAGGTGGCGTTGCACAGCCAGATGGGCTTCTCGATGAGCTTCCTCGAGGAAGTGTGGTCGCGCAATCTCGGCCATATCTTTGTCAGCCCGCTCCGGCCGCGCGAGATGCTGGCCGCTTTCCTTGTGCTGTCGGCGCTGCGCGTCGCGATCGGCGTCGTGCCCGCGGTGGCGCTGGCCTGGCTGCTCTATGCCTTCGACCTCTTCCTCCTCGGCCCGGCGCTGCTGGCGCTGTTTGCCAATCTTCTGGTCATGGGCTGGTGGGTGGCGCTCGGCGTGGTTGCGATGGTGCTGCGCCACGGCGCCGGCGCCGGCGCCCTGTCCTGGACGGTACTGTTCGGACTGACGCCGTTCGCGGCGGTGTTCTACCCGGTCGCGGTGCTGCCGGCGGCACTGCGCCCGGTTGCCCGCGCCCTGCCGGCCGCCCATGTGTTCGAAGGCATGCGCGCCGTTCTGCAGGGCGCCGCCATGCCCTGGGCCGAGCTCGCTTGGGCGGGCGGTCTTAATCTGGCATGGTTGGCAGCGGCGGTGGCGCTGTTCGTGTTCGAGTTCCGCACCGCGCGCACACGGGGAGCCCTGCTGGTGATCGGAGAATGACGGCAACTGGATTTTGGCTCATTCGCCACGCCATCGTCGCCGAGAATGCGCGCGCCGTGCTCTATGGGACCATGGACGTGCCGCTGTGCGCCGAGAGCCTCGCCGCACAGGCCGACTCCTACCGGCTGCTGGCGAACACCCTGCCGCGCGCCGCCCAATGGGTCGTGACCCCGCTCAGCCGCACGCACCGCACCGCCGACGCGATTTTTGCTGCCGGCTACACCGCGCAGGCGACGAGCATCGAACCCGGAATGATGGAGCAGAATCTCGGCGAATGGCAGGGCCTGCCCCATGCCGATCTTCCGCCGCGCCTGCGCCAGCCGGCCCACGCTTTCTGGCCGCTCTCGGGCCAGGAGCGCCCGCCTGGTGGAGAGAGCATGGCCGACGTGATCCTGCGCGTCGGTGCCACGCTCGAACGCCTGGCCGTCCGCCATCCCGGGGAAGATGTCGTCATCGTCAGCCATGGCGGAGCGATCCGCGCCGCCGTCGCCCACGCGCTGAGCATCGCCGCCGACACGGCTCTGCACCTCTCGGTGCAGAATCTCTCCCTGACCCGTCTCGAACGCCACGCCCGCGCCTGGCGCGTGGTCTGCGTCAACCACTCCGTCGCCCCGGAGCGCGAGTGGTGATCCACCGCGGCTTGCGCCGGAGCGGCACGGGCCGGCAGAGTCTGCGGGAATCGGCCCGGCTGCGAATCGGAGGACACATTATGCTGCGTCTCGCCGCGATCCTGCTGCTGACGCTGCTGCCCGCCCTGGCCCATGCCCAGGGCGAGCAGCAGACGCTGGTCGACCGCGCCACGCTGACGGTCGAGGAAATGCTCGGCCAGCCGCCGGATCAGCAGCGTGCCAACACGCTGCGCCAGTCCAAGGCGGTGATGATCTGCCCGCGCATCTTCCGCGCCGGCTTCTTCTTCGGCGGCGCCGGCGGCGATTGCGTTCTGGTCGCGCGCGACGGTGCCGGCTCGTGGTCGGCGCCTGCGTTCTATACGATCGGCAGCGCCAGTTTCGGCCTCCAGATCGGTATCCAGGATGCCGAGGTCATCTTCATGGTGCTCACCGAAAGGGGGCTGAACGCGCTGCTCGACAGCCAGTTCAAGCTCGGCGGGGACGCATCGGTGAGCTTCGCGACCGCGGGGGTCGGCGTCGAGGGCGCGACGACGGCGGCGTTGCGCGCGGATATCCTGGCCTTCGCGCAATCGCGTGGCCTCTATGCGGGGATCACCCTCGGCGGCAGCCTGTTTTCGGTCAAATCGGAGTGGAACCAGGCCTATTACGGCCAGCCCTACGGCGCACGGCAGATCGTGATCCAGATGACGGCGAACAATCCCGGCGCCAACCCGCTGCGCGCGATGCTGGCGCGCTACGGCAGCACCCAGAAAGTTCCGATGCCCGACGCCGCCGCGCCGCAGGAACCTCTCGCCCAGACGCCGCCGGCCACCGACGCACCGGCGGCGCGAGCGCCGGTGAGGCAGGAGAGCCTGCCGACGCCGCTGCAGCCCGCGCGCTGACCCTGCGGTTTCCGCGTGGCCGCATGCTGGGCTAGACTGCGTCGATGGACGCCCCATTTTGGACGCGGAAGACCCTGGCGGAAATGACGCATGCCGAGTGGGAATCGCTCTGCGATGGCTGCGGCCGCTGTTGCCTGCATAAGCTACGCGACGAGGGGAGCGGCGCGCTCGCCTTCACCAACGTTGCCTGCCGTCTGCTCGATCTCGCCACCTGCCGTTGCAGCGACTATGCCCATCGCCGCCGCCGCGTGCCGGACTGCGTGCAGCTGACGCCAGCGGCGCTGAAGGCGATTGATTGGCTTCCCCCCTCCTGTGCCTATCGGCGCTTGGCGGAGGGGAAGGATCTGCCGGATTGGCATCCGCTGCGCACGGGCGACCCCAGCAGCGTGCACCGCGCCGGCGCCTCGGTGCGCGGACGCGCGATGAGCGAGCGCGAGGCCGGCGCTCTTGAGGACCATGTCACCGCCTGGCCAGGCCGCATGCCCCGCGCCCGGCATGCACCCGCCGTTTCGCCGCTGATTCGCCGCCCCAAGCCGGCGCCCGTTCGCAAGGAATCCCTGCCATGATGCGTGATGCCCTGTTCGGCGGCGTCAATGCCGCGGTGCTGACGCCGATGCACGCGGACTTCTCGGTCGACCTCGACCGCATGGCGGCGCACTGCCGCTGGCTGATGGCGAACGGCTGCAACGGGCTCGGCATCCTCGGAACCACGGGTGAGGCCAACAGCCTCGGGATCGGCGAGCGCCTCGCCATCATGGAGGGGCTGGTTGAACGCGGCATCCCGGCTCGGGTCCTGCTGCCGGGGGTTGGGACGCCGGCCCTGACGGATACGGTGCTCCTCGCGCGCCGGGCCGCGGACCTCGGCTGCCGGGGCGTTCTGGCGCTGCCGCCCTTCTTCTACAAAAACCCGTCCGACGACGGGCTTTTCGCCTATTTCGCCACCGTGATCGAGCGCGTCGGCCCGCGGACCGCCTTCTATCTCTACCATTTTCCGGCCCAGTCCGCGGTGCCCTTCGGGCTCGATCTGATTGCCCGGCTGCTCCGCGCCTTTCCTGGCGTCGTCAAGGGACTCAAGGACAGCAGCGGCGATTTCGCGAACACGCGAAGCTATGTTGAAGCCTTCGCCAGCACCGGGTTCGAGGTCTATTGCGGCGACGATGGCGCCCTGCGCGATCTGCTGCTCATCGGCGGCGCGGGGAGCATCAGCGCCGCTTCGAACGTGTCATCCGCGGTCAACGCCGCGGTCTACAGCGCACCCGACAGCCCGGGGGGCATCGCGGCACAGCAGACGCTGTCGGCGCTGCGCAAGGCGGTCACCTCCGCACCCCTGATCCCCGGCCTGAAAGCGCTGATCGCCAGACACCGCGCGGATCCCACCTGGACGACGATCCGCCCGCCGCATCTCAAGCTGGAATCCTCGGCCGCCGCGCGCCTTTTCGCCGCCGTCGATGCGTGTGGGGCGGCCCTGCCGCCAGCATGATCGAGTGCAGCCTCCGACCGGATGGCATGATGCCGGCGGAGGGTAGTGCTGCAGAACGATATTAGTCTAGCAGTCTGTCGGATTCCCCTGGCGGTTGGAATGGTGCTGGATCGGCGGATGGCGAATTTCATCCCGTTCAACTGCGACTAGTCGTTCCTGTTGCAACCTGACCTGAAGGACTGGCTTTCTGTACCGCCCTCGGTTTCCGGGACACCGGGTTGAAGCCTATGCGGCCTGTTGCAGTGCGTGAAGCTGGTTCTGCCGGAATTCGGCTGGGCTGATGAAGCCGTGCCGTTCGATGAGCCAGGTGGTGTTGTATGTATCGCGGAACGCGAGCAAGGCCTGACGCAGGTCTTCGATGGTGTTGAAGGGGGAGACCCAGAGCAGGTTCTCTTTGAGGGTGCGGATGAAGCGCTCGGCACAGCCGTTTCCCTCGGGGGCGCGAACGAAGGCGGGGGAACTCTCGATCCCGAGGAACGCGATTTCCTTCTGGAAGTGGCCGGACATGTATTGCGATCCGTGATCGTGCCGCACGGTGAGTCCGCGTGCGACGCCGTTGGCGAACCCGCCGAAGTGCTGACGCACGCCCTGACGGATCGGCTCCAGCGCCTCGAACCGGGTCGCCCGTGCATGGGCGTGGATGCCGACGCATTCGCCTGAGCAGTGGTCGACCGCGATGAATACCGCGGCCTGACCTTCGCCTGTGAAGGTTGTCGTGAGGTCGGTGCCCCACAGGGTGTTCACCGTGTCGGGGATAATGGTGCCGTCGTGGTTGCGCGGCCCGCGCGGCGAGCCAACACGCCCAGGCGCCAGCAGGTCATTGTCACGCATCAGCCGCAGCACCCGCCGCAACGATGTGCGGGT
>JAKAZO010000134.1 GCA_021815825.1 Pseudomonadota bacterium | reverse complement strand
CCGCCGACGGCCCCGAGTGCGGTGCCGAGCGCCCCGCCCGGCGTCTGCGACCCGGCCGCGCCGCCGACCGCGCCGCCGGCCGCGCCGCCGGCGAGCGCGCCGGTGGCCCCGCCGAGGCTGACATCGACCTTGCGCGCGCCGATGACAATGCCACGGTCGACCTTGTTCACCTGCTGCACTGCGGCGCCGGAATAGGTGTCGGGCGAGATGTCCGGCGCGCATCCGGCCAGGACGGCGACAAGACAGGCGCCGGGCATGAGGCGCCAGGAGTAGATCCGGGTCACGCGGCGGAAACCATGTTCTGTGGGACGGACGCGCCAGAGATAGGCGCTCGCCGGGCGCATGTCACCCCGCCACGAGCACCGCCCGGAAGGGCGTGACCCTGCCGCAACGCTGCGCTATGAGGCGCGGTCCGCGCCGATACCCATGCGCGGCCTGAGGGGGGACCACTCCGCGTGAACACGCCAGCATCTTCGATCGGCGCCAATAGCCTCCGCTCCGGCCCCGACGCGCGCGGCCGTTTCGGCGCCTATGGCGGGCGCTTCGTCGCCGAGACCCTGATGCCGCTGGTGCTCGAGGTCGAGCAGGCCTACCGCGACGCCCGCGCCGACCCGGCCTTCCAGGCCGAGCTCGACGCCTATCTGGCCAATTACGTCGGCCGACCGAGCCCGCTCTGGTTCGCCCACCGCCTCACCGAGCGGCTCGGCGGCGCCAAAATCTATCTCAAGCGCGACGAGCTGAACCACACCGGCGCGCACAAGATCAATTCCTGCATGGGGCAGATCCTGCTGGCCCGGCGCATGGGCAAGACCCGGATCATCGCCGAGACCGGCGCCGGCCAGCACGGGGTGGCCACCGCCACGGTCTGCGCGCTGTTCGGCCTGCCCTGCACCGTCTACATGGGCGCGACCGACGTCGAGCGGCAGAAGCCCAACGTCTTCCGCATGAAGCTGCTCGGCGCCGAGGTGCGCGCCGTGCGCTCCGGCGCGGCGACGCTGAAGGACGCGATGAACGAGGCCATGCGCGACTGGGTCGCCAATGTCGAGGATACCTACTACCTCATCGGCACCGTCGCCGGCCCGCACCCCTATCCGATGATGGTGCGCGACTTCCAGTCCGTGATCGGCGAGGAGGCGAAGCTGCAGATGATGCAGGCCGAGGGCCGGCTGCCGGACGTCGCGGTGGCGGCGATCGGCGGCGGCTCCAACGCCATGGGCCTGTTCCATCCTTTCCTCGACGACGCCGCCGTGCGCCTGATCGGCGTCGAGGCCGCCGGGCACGGGCTGGAGACGCACGCCCACGCCGCCAGCCTCTCGCGCGGGCGGCCTGGCGTGCTGCACGGCAACATGACGTACCTGCTGCAGGACGAGGACGGGCAGATCGAGGAGGCGCACTCGATCAGCGCCGGGCTCGACTATCCCGGGGTCGGACCGGAACATGCCTGGCTGCACGATATCGGCCGGGTCGAATACGTCGCCGTCACCGACGACGAGGCGCTCGCGGCCTTCCAGCTCCTCACCCGCACCGAGGGCATCATCCCGGCGCTGGAGCCGGCGCACGCGCTCGCCCAGGTAGCGAAGCTGGCGCCGACCCTGCCGCGCGATTCGATCATCCTCGCCAATCTCTGCGGCCGCGGCGACAAGGACATCTTCACCGTCGCCGAGCATCTGGGGGTGAGCCTGTGAGCCGCATCGAGGCCCGCTTCGCCGCCCTCGCAACCGAGGGGCGCGGGGCGCTGATCCCCTTCGTCGAGGCGTTCGACCCCGACCGCGAGACCTCGATGGCACTGCTCGCCGGCATGCCTTCGGCCGGGGCCGACCTGATCGAGATCGGCGTGCCCTTCACCGACCCGATGGCCGACGGCCCGACCATTCAGGCCGCCGGCAAGCGCGCGCTCGCCGCCGGGGCCAAGCTGCCGCGCATTCTCGACATGGTGCGCGAATTCCGCCGCGCCGACGCGGCGACGCCGATCATCCTGATGGGCTATCTCAACCCCATCCTCGCCTACGGCCCGCCGCGCTTCTGCGCCGATGCCGCCGCCGCCGGCGTCGACGGGCTCATCATCGTCGATCTGCCGTCCGAGGAGGCCGACCTGATCGCCGCCGACGCCGCGCGCCACGGGCTCGACATCATCCGCCTCGTCGCGCCGACCACCGACGATGCCCGCCTGCCCAAGGTGCTCGCGGGCAGCTCCGGGTTCATCTATTACGTGTCCATCACCGGCATCACCGGCACACGCACCGCGAGCGGGGCGCAGCTGGAGGCAGCGGTGCCGCGCATCCGCCGCGTCAGCTCGCTGCCCATCGCCGTCGGCTTCGGCGTGCGCTCGCCCGAGCAGGCGGCGACGGCGAGCCGGGTGGCGGATGGCGCGGTGGTCGCCTCGGCGCTGATCGACACGCTCGCCGCCGATCTCGACGCCGAGGGGCGGGCGCGGCCCGGCACCGTCGGCAAGGTGCTCGACCAGGTCCGCGCGCTCGCCGCCGCGGTCCGCGCGGGCTGAGGGAACGCCGATGAACTGGCTCACCGAATTCGTCCGCCCCAAGATCCGCACCCTGCTCGGCCGGCGCGACGTGCCGGATAATCTCTGGGTGCAGTGCGCGGCCTGCGAGCAGATGATCTTCCAGCGCGAGCTGGAGAAGGCGCTGAAGGTCTGCCCCCACTGTGCCCACCACATGCGCGCCGGCGCCGCCGAGCGCCTGGCCTGGACGCTCGACGAGGGCTACGCGCCGATCGAACTGCCCAAGGCGCCGGCGGACCCGCTGCGCTTCCGCGACACCAAGCGTTACGCCGACCGGCTGCGCGAGGCGCGCGAGAAGACCAGGCACGACGACGCCATCCTGGTCGCGCCGGGCACCATCGAGGGCCAGAAGGCCGTGGTCGCGGCGATGGATTTCGAGTTCATGGGCGGCTCCATGGGCGCCGCCGTCGGCGAGGGCCTGCTCGCCGCCGCCCGCCTCGCGGTGCTGCAGGACGCGCCGCTCATCGTCTTCACCGCCTCGGGCGGGGCGCGGATGCAGGAGGGCGCGATCAGCCTGATGCAGATGCCGCGCACGGTGATCGCGACGCGGCTGGTGAAGGAAGCCGGCCTGCCGCTGATCATCGTCCTCACCGACCCGACGACCGGCGGGGTGACGGCGAGCTTCGCCATGCTCGGCGACATCCAGATCGGCGAGCCCGGCGCGCTGATCGGCTTCGCCGGGGCGCGGGTGATCGAGCAGACGGTGCGCGAGAAGCTGCCCGAGGGCTTCCAGCGCGCGGAATATCTCCACGAGCACGGCATCCTCGATCTCGTCGTGCCGCGCGCCGAGCTCAAGGCGACGCTGGCGCGGCTGATCGGGCTGTTGCGGGTGCGCCGGATCGACACGGCTCCGGTGGACGCCACCGCGTGAGCGGCCGGGTCGAGGCGATCGTCGCGCGGCTGCACGCGCTGCATCCGCGCCTGATCGACCTCAGCCTGCACCGGCTCGAAGCGCTGCTGGCCCGCCTCGGCCATCCCGAGCGCCGGCTGCCGCCGGTGATCCACGTCGCCGGCACCAACGGCAAGGGCAGCGTCTGCGCCGTCCTGCGCGCCATCGCCGAAGCGGCGGGGCAGCGGGTGCACGTCTATACCTCGCCGCACCTCGTCCGCTTCAACGAGCGTTTCCGCCTGGCCGGGGCCCTGGTGGACGACGCCGCGCTGGAGGCGACGCTGGCCGAGGCGGAGGCGGTGAATGCCGGCGCCCCGATCACCGTGTTCGAGATGATCACCGCCGCGGGCTTCATGCTGTTCGCGCGCGTGCCAGCCGATCTGCTGGTCCTGGAGGTGGGGCTCGGCGGCCGCTTCGACGCCACCAACGTCGTCCCGACCAAGGCGGCCGCGGCCATCACCTCGATCTCACTCGACCATCGTGAGTTCCTCGGCGAGACGCTGGCCGCGATCGGCTCCGAGAAGGCGGGCATCATCGCCCCGGGGGCACCGGCCGTGACCGGGGCGCAGGCGCCGGAGGTGCTCGCGGTGCTGGATGCGGCGGCGGCGGCGGTGGGCACGGCTCTCGCCGCGCGCGGCCGCGAGTGGGAGGTGACGCCAGCCGTGGACGGGTTCGGGTACCGCGACGCCGCCGGCACGCTTCCGCTGCCGCCGCCAGGGCTGCTCGGCCGCCACCAGATCGACAACGCCGCCATCGCCATCGCGACTTTGCGGGCGGCGCGGCTGGGCATTCCCGACGCGGCGATGGCCGAGGGCGTCGCACGCGCCACCTGGCCGGCGC
>JAKAZO010000133.1 GCA_021815825.1 Pseudomonadota bacterium | reverse complement strand
AGCAGGAAGAGGCCGGAGGCGAGGTTCTGGTAATACGAGCTGAGATTGCCGATCTGGTCGATCACGTTCTCGATGACGCCGAGCAGCAGCACGCCCGAGAGGGCGCCGGCCATGGTGCCGACGCCGCCGGTCAGCAGCACCCCGCCGATGACGGCGGCGGCGATCGAGCGCAGTTCGTCGCCCTGCCCCGCCGTCGACAGGCCGGAGGAGAGATGCGCGCCCAGCAGCGCGCCGGCGAGGCCCGCCAGCGTGCCCGACAGCACGTAAGTCGCGACCTTGACGGTGGCGACCGGGACGCCGAGCATCCGCGCCGCCTCCTCGTTGCCGCCGATCGCGAACACGGCGACGCCGAAGCGCGACCGGTTCAGCACCAGCGCCGCCAGCGCGAAGCCGGCGAGCAGGATCCAGATCAGGTTGCCGACCCCGAGCAACGTGCCGTTGGCGATCTGGCCGAACAGGCCGGGGTGGACGATGACCATGCTGCTCCTGGCCAGGACGAGGTCGAGGCCGCGCACGCCGAGCAGGGCGGCGAGCGTGACGATGAACGGCGCCATGCCGGCGCGGGCGATCAGCAGCCCGTCGATCAGCCCGACCGCCGCGCCCGCCAGGCAGGGCACCAGCAGGGCGGGCACCCAGCCATAGGGCACCGCATAGGCCGCCAGCACCGAGCCGAGGCCGATGACCGAGCCGACCGACAGGTCGAACCCGCCGAGAATGATCACGAAGGTCTGGCCGATCGTCACCAGGCCGACGAAGCTCGCCGCGACGCCGATATTCTCGAAATTGTTGACCGTCGCAAAATACGGGAAGACCGCGCTGGCGATGACCGCGGCGATGGCGAGGACCACGATGGCGCCGCGCGACCGGATCAGCGCGATGATCCGCGCGCGGCGTTCGGTGTCCGGTGCCGCGATGCCCGCACCGGCGGCTGGCGCGCCGCTCATCCGCCGGCCCGCTGCAGGTACAGCGCGGCGACGATGAAGGCCGCCTTGAGGATCTGCGCGTAGCTGAAATTGATGTCGTTCATGATGAAGCTCGCTCCCAGGACCTGCAGCAGCAGGACGCCGAAGACGCCGCCGGCGATCGAGACCCGGCCGCCGGAGAGCGGCGTGCCGCCGATCACGGCCGCGGCGATCGCGTCAAGCTCGAAATTCAGCCCGATATAGTTGGGATCCGCCGCGCCGAGCCGGGCGGCGGCGAACAGGCCGGCAAGCCCCGCGAGCAGGCCGCTCGCCGCATAGACGGCGAACAGCGTCCGCCGCACCTTGATGCCGGCGATCACCGCCGCCGCCTGGTTGGCGCCGATGAAGACGAGGCTGCGCCCGAACAGGGTGGTGCGCACGACGAGGGCGACCGTGGCGGCCAGCGCGAGGGCGATGATCGCGACGATCGGCACCAGCGACACGGCGCCGATGCCGAGCCAGTCGAACACCCCGCCCGTGGGCAGCGACACGCGCGATCCGTCCAGCAGCGCCTCGGCCAGGCCGCGGGCGGTGACCAGCAGCGCCAGGCTCGAGATCAGCGGATTGATGTCGAGGAAGGCGATGAGCGCGCCGTTCAGCAGGCCCACCGCGAGGCCGGTGCCCAGCGCCGCGACGACGGAAACACCCGCGCCGCCCGGCAGCGCCAGGGCCATCACCGATGCGGCGAGCGCCATCGACGAGCCGACCGACAGGTCGATCCCCCGCGTGCCGATCGCCAGGCTCTGCCCGAGCGTGATGAGGATGATCGGCGCGGCCTGGAACAGCAGGTTGCGGATCACGATCGGGTTGCGGAACCCCGGCGTGAAGATCAGGTCGACGATCACCAGCAGGGCGAAGGCGATGTAGACGCTCTGCGCGCGCAGCATCGCCGCCGGCGTGTCGTGGCCGGCGCGCGCCGCAAGCCCGGCAAGGCGGGACGGCCTGTTCATGACGGCGCTCATGCTCCCGCCCGCTCGTGCGGGGCGGCCAGCCGGTCGAGCACGTCCTGCACGCCGGCGCCGGCGGTTTCCATCGTGTCCGCGACACGTCCCTCGTCGAGGATCACCAGCCGGTCGGCCAGCACCATCAGCTCCTCCATTTCCGAAGACGTCACCAGCACGCCGAGGCCGCGCTCGACCAGGCGGCGGATCGCGTCGTGCACCTCGGCCTTGGCGCCCACATCGATCCCCCGCGTCGGGTCGTCGAGCATGATGGCGCGCGGGTCGGTGGCGAGGCAGCGGGCCAGCAGGACCTTCTGCTGGTTGCCGCCCGAAAGCGAGGTGATGGGCGCATCGGCGCCCGCCGTCTTGATCCCCAGCAGGCGGACGAACTCGGCCACCATTTCGGCCTGCCGGCGGCGGGAGACGAAGCCGTAGCGGGAGATGCGCCGCAGCGCGCAGGCCGTCAGGTTCTCCGCGACCGAGAGCTTCGGAAAGATCCCCTCCGCCCGCCGGTCTTCCGACAGGAAGGCGAGGCCGGCGGCAATCGACCGCTCCGGCGCGGGGGCGGGCAGCGGCCGGCCGCCGACCTCGACCGTGCCGGCACCCGGCGTCTCGATCCCGAAACTCGCCTTCATCGTCTCGGTGCGGCCGGAGCCGAGCAGGCCGGCCAGGCCGACCACCTCGCCGGGCATGACCTCGTAGGACACGTCCCGCACCCGGTTGCGCCAGGTGAGATGGCGCGCGGCCAGCGCAGGGGCGCCCGAAGTCGCCGCGCGCGGCGCGTGCTGGCGTTGCAGCGTCTCCGCGCTCCGCCCCAGCATCGCGGCGATCAGCGCCTGGCGCGGCAGGTCGGCGGCCGGCGCGCTGGCGACCAGGCGGCCGTCGCGCAGCACCGAGAAGCGGTCGCACAGCCGGTAACATTCCGACAGCCGGTGGCTGACGAACAGGATCGCGATGCGCTCGGCCTTCAGCCGGTCGACCACGCGGAACAGGGTCTCGACCTCGCCGCCGGTGAGCGCGGAGGTCGGCTCGTCGAGAATGACGACCTTCGCGCCGAGCCGGATGCCGCGGGCGATCGCGACCATCTGCTGGAGCCCGAGCCCGAGCGTGCCGAGCCGCGCCCGCGGGTCGATGCGCAACTCGTAGCGCGCCAGCAGCGACTGCGCCTCCGCCTCCATCCGGCGCCGGTCGATCAGCCAGCCAAACCGCCTCGGCTCGTGGCCGAGGAAGAGGTTCTCGGCCACGTCCCGTTCGGGGATCAGGTTGATCTCCTGGTAGACGGCGCTGATGCCGTGGCGTTGGGCGGTGCGGGGGGAGTCGAACCGCACCGCCGCGCCGCCCAGCCTGATCGTTCCGTCGTCAGGCTGATGGAACCCGGTCAGCAGCTTGATCAGCGTCGACTTGCCGGCGCCGTTCTCGCCGGCAAGTCCATGCACCTCGCCGGCATTGAGCGTCAGCGACACCCCCTCCAACGCCCGCACCGCACCAAAACGCTTGGATACCCCCACAGTCTCCAGAAGCGCCTCAGCATGCTTGCACCCGGCCATGCCGCCTCTCTGCCGTTAGAACGGCACGTTGTTCTTCAGCGCCGCCGCTGCGTTCGCCGGGGTGTAGATATGATCCGTCAGCACGATGTGCCGCGGCACCGGCTTCCCGTCGAACCAGTTCTGCAACTCGTGAAACGCGATCAAGCCGAAGCGCGGATTGGTCTCGTCGTCAGCATAAATCCAGCCGTCAACGATGTCCTGAACCCCCTGCCTGGTGCCGTCGATCGACACGATCTTGACCTGCCCTGGCTTTTTGCCGGCGTCGCGCAGCGCGGTGATCGCGCCGAACGCCATCGTATCCGCTTGGGCATAGACCGCATTCACATCCGGATGCGCAAGCAGAATCTGGCTCATTACCTTCTGCGCGTCGGTCGTGAACCAGTTACCGGTCTGCTCGGTGACGATCTTCATGCCAGGATAAGCTTTGAGCCCAGCGGCGAAGCCCTTGGTGCGCGCCACTTCCACCGAATTGCCGTAAGCGCCCTGAATCTCTGCCACCAACGCGTGGCCGCCGGTCGCTTTCGCTAGTTCTCGCGCGTCGATCTCGCCTTGCTTGAAATAGAAGTTAGAGCCCAGAAAGCTCAGATAATCACTACACTTCGAGCCCGCGGTCCGCCGATCGAGGGTGAGGATGGGAATGTGCTTGGCTGCGGCCTGCGTGAAAGCCGGTTGCAGGCCGGTCGAATCCAGCGGCGCAATGATCAGCGCCTGCGCGCCTTGGTTTATCATGTTCTCGACATCGGCGACTTGGCGCGACTGGTTGCTATGCGCGTTTGTATAGATCAGCCGGCGCACATGAAACGCTTTCGCCGCCTCCCGGACCGACTTGGTCTCACCGGCTCGGAACGGATTGGCATTCGATTCAGACTGGCTGAATCCGACTACGAGCTTCGACAAATTGACATGCGTAGGGTGCGGATTCACGCACACCGCCTTCGACT
>JAKAZO010000057.1 GCA_021815825.1 Pseudomonadota bacterium | reverse complement strand
GCGGCGTCGCGACGTTGTAGGGCAGGTTGGCGATGATCTGGCGCGGCTGCGGCACCAGCGCCGGCAGGTCCATCGCCAGCGCGTCCCCCTCGATGACGCGCAGGCGGCCCGGCGCGTGCGGCGCGAGTTCGCCGAGCGCGGCGACGGCCCGGGGGTCGATCTCGATGGCCACCACCTCGGCCGCCGCGCTCTCCAGCAGCGCGCGGGTGAGGCCGCCCGGCCCCGGCCCCACCTCGATGACGCTGCGCCCGGCGAGGTCGCCGGCGGTGCGGACGATGCGGGCGGTGAGATTGCCGTCCAGCAGGAAGTGCTGTCCGAGGGATTTGCGCGCGTCCAGCTGGTGCCGGGCGATGACCTCGCGCAGCGGCGGCAGATCGGGGAGGCTCACACCCCGGGGTTGCGGATCTCGATCGCCGCGCGGCGATGCAGGTCGCGCAGCAATTGCCGCGAGGCCAGCTCGATGCGCTGGCTGACGAGCTGGTTGGCGATTTCCGCTTTCGACGGCATGCCGAGGTTCTTCGTTTCGCGCGCGCAGGGCATCACCACGGTGATGCCGGTCGGCGCGACCAGCGGCTCGCTCGCCTTGCCGTCCGGCAGGTTGGCCAGCATGTCGCGCAGTTTCGGCGGATTGACGTTCTCCAGGCGGATGATCTGCGGCGGGTTCGTCGAACCGCCGGCCAGCGCCTGCAACTGGTCGCAGCCATGCACGCTCGCCTGCAGCTTCTTCGCGTGGTCGAGCTGCTTCATCTGCTGGTCGGTGGGGTGCGCCGGATCGAGCGCGGCGTCGAAGGGCAGGGAGATGGAGGCGAGCTTGATCAGAGTCGCCGGATCGTTGCCGATGATGCGCTTCTCGCGCAGCGACACGATGGCGAAGCCGCCGGCGACATGGATCGGGTTGCTGACGGCCCCCGCGGGCATTTCGGCGATGACACGGGCGACCTCCGGATCGACCTGGTTGGGCTGCACCCAGCCGAGATCGCCGCCCTGCAACGCCGTCTGGCTCTGGCTGAACTGCGCCGCCACCACGGCGAACGGAGCGCCGCGGCGGAGCTGCTGGATCACGGTATCGGCAAAGCGGCGGGCCTCGTCCTCGTGCGAGGGGTCATCGTAGGGGATGAAAATCTCCGAGACATGGTATTCCGGCTTGCCAGTCTGGGCCTTGATCGCCGCCTCCTGCGCATCGACGCGCTGCGGCGTCAGCCGGCCTTCGCTGCCGATCTGTTCGCGCAGCACGCGCGACCAGGCGATCTGGGTGCGCACCTGGTCGATCAGCGTGGCCATCGCCACGCCCTGGCCCTCGAGGCGCTGGCGCAGCGCACCGGGTGTCATCGAATTGTCTTTTTCGATCGATTCGATCGCCTCGGCGACCTGCTTGTCGGTGACGGCGATCTTGCGTCGCTGCGATTCCTGCAGGCGCAGGCGTTCGTCGATCAGCTGGCGGATCACCTGCGGGGTGAGGCGGTCGAGCACGTCGCGCGTCATCGGCAGGTTGGTCGAGAGCGCGAACAGCCGGGCGCGGTTGTCGATATCCGCACCCGTGACGACGCTGCCATTGACGATGGCGACGATCCGGCTGACATCGCCGCTGGGCGCGGGCGGCGGTGCCGGGGCCGGACGCGCGGCGGCGCCACCGGAGAGCGCACCGGCCAGGATCATCGCCGCGACCGCAATCTTCCGCGCCTCGCTGCCGAAGCCCGTCTGCCCGTGTCGCCCCCGTTGCGTCAATGGGCGCTGCCTCATCGGCCTATGTCCTCCTCGTCCTCGCGCGCCGCGCCACGGCAGGACCGATTCCGGCGCTCCTCGTGACGCCTCGGACCGCGTCCGTCAAGCCCTCTTTGCACGCCGCCGCCGTCAGAGCGCCGGAATGCGGAACTGTCCCAGCGTCTTGAAGGTGAAATTGAACGTCGCCGCCGTAATGTTGCTGACGCCGTTATAGGACGTGTAGAGCTGGAACAGAGTAAAGGCCAGAATGAAGCACTCGTTCTCATAGGAGGCATTGGCACCGACCTCGACGAGCTGCCCGGTCTGCAGGTTCTGAGCCGCGAACATGCCGAGTTTGAAGGGCCCATGCTTGGAGTCGAAGCCGAGGGTGATTTCGTTGCGTGGCAGGAAGTAGGGCTCCGGCTGCAGCACCGCAGGGGGATTGTCGAGGAAATAAAACGGCTCGATATTACTGTAGATGTAGCCCGCATTGATCCGAAAGTTCGTCGGCCCGAAGCCGGCGATGAGATCGTCGAAGGCGACGTCGCCGTTCCGGTGATCGAGGCGGAAGCGGTCGGCGATGTCGAACCAGTCGCTCGGCACCACGCGGACATGGCCGACGATATCGGACGTCGTGCCGGCGAGGCCCGATCCCGCGGGCCACAGGCCGTTCTCCGGGGTCAGGCGATAGGATTGGCCAACCAGCGCGTCCACCAGCTTGCCGTCACGGATCCATTCCAGATGCAGGCCGACATCGGCGCGCGGCCCGCCGCCGAGCCGGTCGAGGCCGGGAAATCGGTTCAGCGAGAACAGGTTCATGTCGGTGAAGAACGGGTCCAGCGCGTCCTCGTTGGGGGCGCGGGCGTAGGTGTTGGCGCCGACATAGGGCCGCAACAGCGCCTGCGCGATCGGCTCGACGATGATGCTGCTGGTGCCGTCATGGCGCACGAACGGCCAGTCCAGTCGCACCGCAACGGTCGGCATGGCAAAGGCGCCCTGGGCCTGGCCGGTCGTGCTGTAGGTCGGAATGAGGTCCAGGCCATAGGCATTGTAGCCGACGGCGGCGAGATCGCCGATCAGCGTCCATTGGTCACCGTAACGGCCGGTGTACGGGAGCTCGTAATGCAACTGGGTTTGCGCCTGCTGGTCGCTCGCGCCGGCCGGCCGCAGCACGTTGAAGCTGTTGAACGTGACGGACGTGATACCGCCGATGGCATCGGGTTTGCCGACATAGTTGTAGGTGTAGCGCGGCAACACCAGCGGCATCTGTTGCGAGGAGATCTGCTGCAGCAATCCCTGGTAGTAGATTGTCTCCAGCCGCGCGTAGGAGCCCTGGCCGAACCCCTCGGTGAACAGATTCGAGGTCAGCACGTCCTGGCCATATTCGGGCAGGCGGAAATCGCGCAGGTAATTGATCGACGAGGCGACATTGACATTGAAGCCGTAGCGCCACGTGTCGTCGTAGGCGAAGTTGCCGGTGCCGAACATCAGCCCCTGCATCGCCCCCTCGTCGTAGGCGGCGGCGGTCTCCATCTTGATCGAGCCGTTGTTGAAGACGCGGCGGTAGAGCAGATCGAGTTCCGGCCCCTGCATCGTATCGATGAGGCCGGTGATGGTGAGGTCGGAGGATTTGTCGATCACCCAGTAGTACGGAACCTGCAGGAACTGCCCGAGGAAGGTGGTGGTGCCGAAATCGGGGATCATGAAGCCGCTGGCCCTTCGCACCGATGGGTCCGGCGCCGAGAGATAGGGCATGTAAAGCAGCGGCACGCCGAAAATCTCCATCGTCGCGTCTTCGAATTCCATGCGCTGGGCAGGGATGTTCTGCACCGCCGAGGAGGCGTGGACCTGCCACAGGGGCGGCGCCGTGGGATCGTCCTTGCAGAGATTGCAGGCGGAATACATCACCCGCGATAATTCGTTGGCCAGCCCGTCGGTGCGCCGCGCGCCCTCGGCGGCGATGCGCCCGTTCTGGGTCAGCAGCGCGCGCATGCCGTGCAGCACCGCCTCGCGCATGCCCTGGGTCAGCTCGGCGCGCTCGGCGAACAGCACCTCGCCGTCCGGTTCGAGCAGCACCACATGGCCGATCGCGGTGGCGACATCGGTGTTCCGGTCGAACACGACGCGATCGGCGCGCAGCACGTGGTCGTTCTGCCACGCCTCGACATGGCCGGTGGCGATGATCTGCGCCCGTTCGCGATCGTAGGTCACGCTATCGGCGGTGAAGGTCACTGGCTGGGTCTTGCTGAGCGGCTGCTGGCGCGCGCCGGCGCCGACGCGCGGGCCCTGCGCCAGCGCCGGCCCGGCGAGCCCGATCAGGGCAACGAGCAGCGCGGCCAGGCCGATCCGCCAGGCGCGCGTCATCTCAGCCATCTTCCAGGTGGAGCAGCAGGCTGATCGCCAGCAGCAGACCCGCGAGCGCCGGCGCCCACGCGGCCAGAACCACCGGCAGCGCGCCGCTGTCGCCGAACTCCTCGGCGATCTTGGAGACCATGAACAATGCGAACCCCGCGGCGACGCCGCCGGCGATCATCCGCGCCACGCCGCCACGCCGCGCCGGGCGCATCGAGAAGCCGGCGGCCACCAGCGCCATGGCCGCCGTCAGCACCGGCAGCGCCAGCAGGGTCTGATAGCGCAGCCGATGGCGCAGCGCCGAGAAGCCGGAGCGGTCGAGCAGGGCGATGAACCCCGGCAGGCGCCAGAAGGAGAGCGTATCGGGCGAGGCGAAGCTCTCCTCGACGCGGCCGACGGTCAGATCGGTCGCCAGCTCGATCCGGCGCGGCGGGTCCGGCAGACGGCCCGGCAGCAGCACCCGGGCGCCCTCGAGCACCCAGGCGCCGGGCGCCAGCCGGGCCGAGGTCGCCTCGACGCGCTGGAGCAGCGCGTCGTCGGGGCCGAGGCGGAAGATGCTCACGCTGCGCGCCGTCAGCGTCCGCCGCCGCACCGTCACCTCGAGGGCGTGCAGGATCGCCACCCCCTCCGGGGCCAGGGCGCGGTCGACCTGGCGCAGCCACAACTGGCCGCCGGCGAGGGACAGCGGTCCGCCGCCGGACTGCAGATAGAGGCTGTCGAGCCGCTCGGCGCGGGCATAGAGCACCGCGGAGAGCGGGCTGAGCGCGCCGGTGGCGAAGGCCCCGAACGCCACCGCGCAGGCGATCGGCGCGGCGAGGAACTGCCACGCCGAGAGCCCCGAGGCCCGCGCGACGATCAGTTCCGAGGACCGCGTCAGCCGCCAGAAGGCGACGATGCCGCCCAGCAGCACGGCGAAGGGGAGGATCTGCATCGCCTCCCATGGCAGGCGCAGCGCGGCGATCTGGCTGACCAGGCTGAACCCCACCGCCGGGCGGGTGGCGGCGCGGCGCAGCAGCTCGATGAAATCGAACAACGCCACCAGCAGGGTGAGCGCGCTCAGCATCGCCAGCACCGCGGCGCTGAACTGGCGCACGATGTAGCGGGAGAGGGTGATGGCGAGCCCCATCGGCTCAACCCGCCATCGCCGGCGCGCGCCGCCGCGGCCAGCTCGGGCCGAGCAGCATCCACGCGGCCGCCACGCCAGGGGCGATCGCCTCGGCCCAGATCAGCGGCGTCAGCGCGGCGATGCGAGCGGCGAGGTTGCCGACCAGGAGCTGCGCGGCCAGCAGCGCCACCACGATCAGCACCGCCACCGCCGGGCGCAGCAGCCCGCCATGGCGCCGGAACGCGCCGCTCAGCACCGCGACGAGCCCGACCAGGGCGAAAGTGACCGTGGTGAACGGGCTGGCCAGCCGCTTGTGCGCCTCGGCCTGAAATTTGGGAATGTCGCGCGCCGAGATCACCGACGGATCCGGATACAGCAATTCAGCGAGCGACATCTCGGTGGCGTCCCGATAGCGCTGTGCCTCCTTGCGACCGGTATCGCTGAGCCCAACGGTATTCTGCGCGAAGGTGAGCACGTCCAGCCGGCCGGTCCGGCGGTCGATCTCCTCGCGCGAGCCATCGAACAGCAGCGCGCTCGGCGCCTCGCCCGCCGAGATCAGCCGCCCGGTGCGCGCGAGGATGGTGGCCCGGCGCTCCTTGTCCCGCGCGTCGTCGATCAGGATGCCGTGCAGCGTTCCGTCCTTGTCACGGGTGCGGACATAGACGGTCATGCTGTCGGAGAGCGTGTTGAACACCCCCTCCTGCAGCAGGAAGGCGGCGATGCGGTTGCGGATGCGGAATTGCTGCTCGCGGAACGAGGCCGAGGAGGCCGGCACGATCCAGACATTGAGCACGAAGCACGCCACGCCCGCCAGCAGGGCGACCCCGAGCGCCGGCCGCGCCAGAGCCCAGGGCGAGAGCCCGGCGCCGCGCATCACCACCAGCTCGCGGTCGCTGTCGAGGCGCTGATAGACGAACTGGACCACGACATAGGTCGTGATCGGCAGGATCACCGCGACGAAGCCCGGTATCAGCAACCCGGTCAGGCGCAGGAAGACCAGGATCGACAAGCCGCGATTGACCACCAGCTCGAGGAACCGCAGCGACTGGGTGAGCCAGATCAGCGCCACCAGTCCGCCGGTGGCGGCGAGCAGCGCCACCAGCAACTGGCGTGTCAGGTAGCGGTCGGTCTGCGTGATCAGCGGTCCGGAGCGCATCGCGGGCGGAATCCAGTCGGAGACGGTTCGTTCTGGGGCAGGCTCAGGGCAGCAGTTTTCCCGGGTTCAACAGTCCGCGCGGATCGATCGCATGCTTGATCCGCCGCATCAGTTCCAGCTCGGCGCCGCCACGCCACCCCTGCATCAGATAGGTCTTGAGCCGGCCGACGCCGTGCTCGGCCGAGAAGCTGCCGTCCAGCCGGCGCACGATGTCGTTCACCGCCGCCATGATGGCATGGTCGTAGGCGAGGAACTCGGCCGCCGCCATGGCCTCCGGCTGCTGGCAGTTGAAGTGGATGTTGCCGTCGCCCATGTGGCCGAAGGCGAGCACGCGCACGCCGGCCACCAGCGCCTGGCACGCCGCCGTCGCCTCGCGCAGGAAGGTCGGCACCAGGGAGACCGGCACCGAGATGTCGTTCTTCACCGAGGCGCCATCGCGCTTCTGCGCCTCCGCGTGCTCCTCGCGCAGCTTCCACATCGCCCGACGCTGCGCCTCGCTCGCCGCGATCGCCGCATCGGTGATCAGCCCTTCGCTGAGCGCGGCCTCGAGCGCCGATTCGAGTGACGCGCGCAGGTCCGCGCCCGGGCGCGGCGTGGCCAGCTCGATCAGCGCGAAATGGCTGCCGGGCGGCGCGGCGAGCGGCAGCGTGGTCTCGGGGATATGCTTCAAAACCAGTTCGAGACCGATCGGGCTCATGTATTCGAAGGCGTTCACCGCCGCCGGGTCGGCCCGCCGCAGCCGGGTGAACAGCGCCAGCGCCGCCTCGGCGTCCGGCAGGGCGCAAAAGGCGACCTCCATCTGCCGCGGCCGTGGCGCCAGCGCGAGCACGGCGGCGGTGATGACGCCGAGCGTGCCCTCGGCGCCGACGAAGAGCTGGCGCAGGCAATAGCCGGTATTGTCCTTGCGCAGCCGGCGCAGCCCGTTCCACACCTGTCCGTCCGGCAGCACCACTTCGAGGCCGAGCACACGCTCGCGCGCATTGCCGTAGCGGACGGTGTTGTTGCCGCCGGCATTGGTCGAGAGCACGCCGCCGATCTGCGCGCTGCCCTCCGAGGCGATCGAGAGCGGCAGCAGACAGTCCGCCGCCGCCGCCGCCTCCTGCGCCGCCTTCAGCGTCGCCCCGGCCTCGATGGTCAGCGTCATGTCGACCGGGTCCAGGGCGCGGACGCGGTTCATCCGCGCCAGCGAGAGCAGCAGCGCCGAGCCATCCTCCGGCGGCACCGCGCCGCCGACCATGGAGGTGTTGCCGCCTTGCGGCACCAGCGCGACCCCGGCCGCGGCGCAGAGCCGGACACAGTCGGCGAGTTCCTCGGTATCGGCCGGGCGCAGCAGCGCGACGCTGCGGCCCTGATAGAGGCGGCGCCAGTCGGTGCTGAAGGGCGCGATGTCGGCGGGATCGGTGAGCAGGCCGCGCGGGCCGAGGCGCCTTGCGAGCGCGTCGATCAGGCCGGGTTGGGGCAGATCGGGGCGGGCCGGGACGGGGTTGGGCACTTGCATCATCCTTGCGGCGTCGGGGCAGCCTCGGCCGGCGCGTCTGCGTCGGCACGGTGCGGCGCATCATGGCCGCCGGAGGCCACCCCGGTAAAGCCGCGCGGCGCGGCGGCGCGGGCGAGGCGGTCATTGATCGCGGCGCCGAGCCCGTGGGCCGGGACCGCCATGGCGGCGATCGCGGCAAGCCCGCGCCGCGCGCCCTCCTCATCGAGCCAGCGCAGCCCGGCGAAGAGCCGCGCCGCGGCCTCGGCCAGATCGCCCGCCGCGCTGAGCTGGAACACGGCCCCGGCGCCCGGAAGCGGCGGGCCGAAGGCGAGCAGCGCCTCGTCCGCGCCGACGCGCGCCGCCTCCAGCCGCAGCGGCAGGCGCGGCGCATAGTGCGAGGCCAGCATGCCCGGCGCCCGTATCGCTGCCCCGCCGGCGGGCGGAGACGCCAGCGGTCCGATCAGCGCCTCGATCGCCTCGCGCGGCACGCCGCCCGGACGCAGCAGGCGCGGCGCCGGGCCGGAGAGGTCCACGACCGTCGATTCGACGCCGACGGCGCACGATCCGCCATCGATGACGGCGGCGATGCGCCCGCCCAGCTCCGCCAGCACGTGCGCCGCCGTGGTCGGGCTGACCGCGCCGGAGCGGTTGGCCGAGGGGGCGGCGAGCGGCACGGGCAGGGCGGCGAGCAGGGCGCGGGCGAGCGGGTGGGACGGCACCCGCACCGCCAGCGTCTCCAACCCGGCGCCGGCGAGCAGCGCCACCCGGGCGTCGGGCCGCCGCGGCAGCACGAGGGTCAGCGGTCCGGGCCAGAACGCCGCCGCGAGACGCTCCGCACGACCGTCCGCGCGCCCGTCGGAGAAGGCGGCTTCCGCAGAATGATAATGTGATATCAGAGGATTGAAGCGCGGTCTTCCCTTTGCCCCGAAAATCGCCGCGACCGCTCTCTCATTGGTGGCGTCACCGCCGAGCCCGTAGACCGTCTCGGTCGGGAAGGCCACCAGCGCGCCTGTTTTGAGCAGCGCGCAGGCGCGGGCGAGGCCGGCCTCGTCGGGGGCCAGGCGCTCAGTCGGCATCGGGCTGCCGCCCGCTGCAGACGAAGGGCGGGTTCTCCCAGCCTGGCTTGCCGTAGCGCAGCGGCTGGCCGTCGAGGCCGCAGACATGGCCGCCCGCCGCCTCCAGCACCGCCTGCGGCGCCGCCGTGTCCCACTCCATGGTGCGGCCGAAACGCGGGTAGAGATCGCCGGCGCCCTCGGCGAGGCGGCAGAATTTCAGCGCCGAGCCGCTGCGCGTGATGCTGGCGACGTGCCGGCCGCGCAGGAATTCGTCGAGCCGGGTGTCGCTGCCATGGTGGCGCGACGCCAGCACGTGCAGGCCCTCCGCCGGCGGGACGCGGGCGGCGATGGCGCGCTCGCCGGTGGCGTCGCGCTTCACCGCCCCGCGCCCGACGATGCCGGTGAACAATTCCCCGCTCGCCGGCAGGTAGACGGCGCCGAGCACGGCCCGCACGCCGCGCACCAGGCCGATATTGACAGTGAATTCGTCGCTGCCGCGCGCGAACTCGCGCGTGCCGTCGAGCGGATCGACGAGCCAGAACGCGTCGGTGGCGGCGGGGTCCTGGCCGGCAGCGACCTCCTCCTCGGCGATCACCGCGATGTCCGGCGTTGCCGCGCGCAGCCCGTGCAGGATCAGCGCCTCGGCGGCGTGATCGGCCGCCGTCACCGGCGAGGCGTCCTCCTTGCGCAGCACCGCGAACCCCTCGGCGCGCACGGCCAGGATCGCCGCTCCGGCCTCGGTGGCGAGGTGGGCGGCGAGGCGGAGCAGATCATCGTCGGTCACGGCGGCGCTTCCGTTATGGGGGGACGGGCGCGGTGTGGCGGCAAATCGGGGCGGGATCAAGGCGCGGCCGAGTCGCGGTGGGCGGCGCTCGCCGCGAGGCCGCCCACCGACCGGGTTCAGCGCGGCGCCTGCCAGCCTTTGTACTGGGCGACGTTGTCGCGCGTGATCAGTTGCGGGTCGAGCAGCACCACCGGCTGCGCCGGCTTCCTGCCTTGCAGCGCCTCGTAGCCGAGCCGCGCCGCGGTCGCCGCCATCATGTAGGGATCCTGCGAGGCCGAGGCGACGATGCGGGTGTTGGATTTGAGCGCCACCTCGATATCCGGCGCGCCATCGACCGAAGTGATGATCATCTCGTCGCGGTGCAGCTGCTTGGCGGCGAGGTCGGCGCCGATCGCCGTCGGATCGTTGATGGCGAACACGCCGTCGATATGCGCGAAGCGTGTCAGCAGCCCCTGCATCATCGCCAACCCGCCGTCGCGCGAGCCTTTGGCGTCGAGATTGTCGGACAGGATCTTCATCGCCGGGTGCCTGGCCAGCGCCGATTTGCAGCCGTTGACCCGATCGACGACGGCGGAGACCTGCGGGCCGTTGATGATGACGATGTCGCCCTTGCCGCCGAGCTTGTCGGCGAGATACTGGCAGGCGATCTCGCCGGCCTTGACGTTGTTGGTCTGCGCGGTCACGTCCGCGCCCTTGGCCGAGACGTCGAAGGCGGCGACGATCATGCCGGCCGCGTGCGCCTTGGCGATGGTGGGCGCGATCGCCACCGGGTCGACGGCGTTGAGCAGCACCATGCGGTCGCCGGCGGCGATGAAATTCTCGATCTCGGTCGCCTGCTTGTTGAGGTCGTAATCAGCCGAGACCGCCGTGACCCGGGCGGTGGGATCGAGCGTCTTCAGCTCCGCCTCGGCGCCCTTCACCGTGGCGACGAAGAACGGGTTGCCGAGCGAGCCGACCGACATGCCGACATTCAGCGGCTCGGCCGCCGCCATGTGCGTGGCCAGCCCAATGGACGCGGCGATCGCCGCCGTGCCGAGATGATGCGCGAATTTCATGATCGTCCTCTCCCCAGAATGGTGCGGATCCCATCCACGTCTCACCGCTGCCCGCCCGCGCTCAGCCGGTAGCGGTCGAGCGTGACGGCGCTGATGATCACCAGTCCCTTGATGATGAATTGCCAGATGTCGGAAACGCCGACGAGGGTCAGCCCGTTCGACAGCACGGCGATGATGAGCGCGCCGATCAGCGTGCCCCAGATCGAGCCGATGCCGCCGACGAAGCTGGTGCCGCCCAGGATCACGGCGGCGATGGCGTCGAGCTCGTAGCTCTGCCCGATCTGCAGCCCGTTGGCCGCATAGAGCCGGGCCGCGGACATCACGCCGCCGAGCCCGGCGAGCAGGCCGGAGAGGGAATAGACGAAGAGCAGCACCCACCAGACACGGATGCCCGAAAGCCGGGCCGCATCCGGGTTGCCGCCGACGGCGTAGATGCGCATCCCGAGCACGGTGCGGCGGAGGATGAACCACGACACGAGAATGGTGAGCAGCGCGATCACCACCAGCCAGGGCACGCCGAGTAGCGTCGCGTTGCCGATGAAGGCGAACGGCAAGTCCGCGTTGAAGACGGTGGTATCGCCGCCGAGCAGGCGGGCGACGCCGCGCACGGCGGTGAGCGAGCCGAGCGTGACGATGAAGGGCGGCAGCCGGACCAGCGCGATCAGTCCGCCATTGAGCATGCCGAACAGGAGTCCCGTGAGCAGGCCGCCGGCGATGCCGAGCATGCCGATACCGGGCCAGAGCGAGACGATGACGGCGACCATCGCCGAGGCGGCCAGGATCGAGCCCACCGACAGATCGATGCCGCCGGTGAGGATGACGAAGGTCATGCCGGCGGCGAGCACCATGTTGATCGAGGCCTGCTGCATGACGATCGAGAGATTGCCCCAGCTGCCGAAGCGCGGGGCGAGCAGCTCGAAGCCGGCGCCGATCAGGAGCAGCACCGGCAGCATGCCGAGCGTCTGCAGCGTGGAGCGCCAGGCTTGCCGGTCCGGCGCCGGGGCGGAAGCGCTGTCCGGCGCGCGGCTTTCCTCGGTGCTCATGGCGCCGCGCCCGCGGCCGCCGCGGCATGGGCGGCGCCGGTGGCCAGCGCGATGATCGTCTCCTGGGTCATGTCCCGAGCCTCCACGTTGCCGACGAAACGCCCATCGCGCATCACGATGGCGCGGTCGGCGATGCCGAGAATTTCCGGCAGCTCGCTGGAAATCACGACGACACCGACCCCGGTCTTGGCCAGCGCATCGATCAGCCGGTAGATTTCCGATTTCGCGCCGATATCGACCCCGCGCGTCGGCTCGTCGAGCAGCAGCACGCGCGGGCGGGTTTCGAGCAGGCGCGCCAGCAGCACTTTCTGCTGGTTGCCGCCGGACAGCGAGCCGACTTTCACCGTGTCGGCGGCGGCGCGGATGCCGAGCGAGCGCATCGCCGCGGCCGAACGCCGGCGCGCGGCGGCGAAATCGCGCACGCCGCCCCAGCGCGCATCCTCCTCGACGATGTCGATATTGACGTTCTCGCGGACCGACATGTCCAGGAACAGGCCGAGGCGCTTGCGATCCTCGGTGAGATAGACGATGCCCTGCGCGATCGCCTCGCGCGGGGAGCGGACCTCGATCGTCTGGCCGGCCAGCTCCAGGCTGCCGCGCGTGCGCGGCTCGAGGCCGTAGATCAGCCGCGCCAGCTCGGTGCGCCCGGCGCCGACCAGGCCGGCGATGCCGAGCACCTCGCCCTCGTGCAGATCGAAGGAACAGCCATGCACACGGCGATCGTCGGCGATGTCGCGCACCGCGAACAGGACGCGCCGTTCGTGCGGATCCTTGTGTTCCTTGGTGTAGAACGAGGAAAGGTCGCGCCCGACCATCATCCGCACCAGGCGGTCGGCGGAGAGCTCCGCGCGCGAGAGGGTGCCCACCAGCGCGCCGTCGCGCAGCACGCTGACGCGGTCGGCGAGCTGATAGACCTCGGCCATGCGATGGCTGATATAGATGATGGCCAGCCCCTCGGCGCGGAGCTGGCGCACCAGCTCGAACAGCCGGTCGGTCTCGCGCGAGGAGAGCGAGGTGGTCGGCTCGTCCATCACCAGGATGCGCGAATGCGCCATCACCGCGCGCGCGATTTCGACCAGTTGCTGCTCCGCCGCCGATAGCCGGCCGACGATGGTCCCCGGCGCGAATGCCACGCCGAGCCGCGCCAGCACCGGACGGCACGCGGCGGCGAGCGCGCGGCGGTCGAGCCGCCCGGAGCGCCCGGGCTCGCGGCCGAGCACCATGTTCTCGGCGACGCTGAGGTTCGGGGCGAGGGCGAGCTCCTGGTAGATGATGGCGATGCCGTGACGATGCGCCGCCGCCGGACCGTCGATGGCGACGGCGCGGCCATCGACGCGGATCTCGCCGCCGGGATCGGCCTGATAGGCGCCGGCGAGAATCTTCATCAGGGTGGATTTGCCGGCGCCGTTTTCGCCCATCAGCGCGTGGATCTCGCCCGCCCAGGCCGCGAAGGAGACGTCCGACAGCGCGCGGATGCCGGGAAAGCTCTTGGCGATGCCGCGCATCTCGAGCACGGGCGTGGCCGCGAGATCGGCGCGTGGCATCGCCATCGGGTTTCCTCCTCCGGTGCCGGGCACCGTTGTCCAGCTTGGTGCCACATTCCCTTGTGCCCGGCTAGATGCGGCTCGTGCAGGCCGTGGTGCGGCCGTTCCGGCAGGATCGAGCAAGCTGGCCCGCATCGCCGACTTGAAGCGGCCGGGGCCGGGTGGTGAAGTGATGCCCGTTGCAAGGGGGAGGGGCCCATGGGGATCAGTGTCGAGACTTGGCGAAAGACGCGCATCGAGGAGGCGGAAGGGTCGGGGGTGGCGAAGGCGATCGCCCAGTTCGAGAAAGCCTGGCCGAAGAAACTTTCCGAGGTCGATCAGACCAGCGCGCCACCGGCCTTCGAGGCGATCAAGGTGATGCGCAAGGCGCTCACCACCGCCGAAGAGAAGAGCAAGAAGGCGGCAAAGGCCGACCCCAAGAAGCGGACCGCGACACTCAACCTCATCGGGAGCTGGCGCGAGGAGCTCGACGCTTACGAGAACGCCCTGCACCTCGCCTACGGCAAGTCGCTGACGACCAGGATCGCGAACAGGGTGATCGAGACGTTGGAGCGAGTCGTCCCGAATTCGCTCGAGGAGATCGAGTCCAAGACCAAGCAGTTCGAGCTGGCGCTGAAGCAGCGCGACCTGACGAAAGCGTATAAATTCCAGACGGATGCCAGCAAGAGCGTGCGTGTTCTGGCGGCGCAACTGACCCCGAAGGGGGTGAAGGAGCAGATCAGCTACGCCTGCCGGGACCTCAAGCTGGACGTGAATGTCAATAACGTGCCCATGAAAGAGTGCATGCCGAAGCACATGCCGGACTGGAAAAAGCAGCTTGAAAAACTCGATACGCGATTCGAGGTCCTTGAGATCGAACTGGACAAGCTCGAGGCCAGCGACGATGGGGCCGATGCCGAAACGGCTGCGGGCAGCCCAGAATACAAGAAAAATCTCAAGCTGGTCATATCTGACTATACTGGCGTCGTCGCCACCTGCCAGGAGACGATAGCCACGATTCTCGAAGTTCAGAAGCGCTTCACCAAGCTCCAGGGGATGGCTGACCAGGCGCGGCAGGCCAACCCGAAGGTCTTCGACCAGGCGATACAAAAAATGCGGGATATAATCGACAATCAAGAAAAACAAATGAGAATAGAGGTAGAAAAAATCCGTACAAATGATGGAGAATTCGTGAAAAAGAAAAACAATCTCGGCATCACCCAAGAGGATACCAATAAATTTCTGGTTCCCATCCTGAACAAGATGTTTTCGAAGAACCTGCGCGCGATCAAGTTGATGTCGACATTGCGCAACGGCCTCGATGAGCTCGAAGCGGGCTGAGCCTCGCCGCCCACGCCCGAGCGCGTGGGTCCGGAGCCCCCAGGGTCTGGCCAAGCGGGGAAGGGCTGGTAGGATCGCCGCTCAGATCCAGGGGGGTAGGTTCCGATGTTGGAGATCGTGTTCGCCGAGGCCCATTTGCCGCGATCGGGTGCGCTGGCGCTGCTGGTGGGTGAGGGCGAACGGCCTTCGGGCCTGTTCCAGTCGGTGGACGAGGCGACCGGCGGGGCCGTTGGCCGGGCGCTGGCGGCGGCCGAGTTCAAGGGGACGAAGAACCAGATCTGCACCATCCTCGCGCCCGGCGCCGGGCTTTCGCGCGTGGTCGTGGTCGGGCTCGGCACCGCGCCGGGCGTGTTGGCGGCCGAGGCGGCGGGTGGGGTGGCGCTCACCGCGCTGGCGCGTGAGAGCGAGGCGGCGCTGGCCGCGCCCGCACTCGCGCCCGCGCTGCTCGCCGCCGCCGCGCAGGGCGCGCTCTCGCGCAGCTACCGGTTCGACCGCTACCGCACCCGCGAAAAGCCCGAGGACAAGCCGCGTCTCGTCCGGCTCGCCGTCCTGGCGGAGGATCGCGCCGAGGCCGAGGCGGCGTTCGCCCCGCTCGGAGCGGTGATGGAAGGCGCCTTCCTGACCCGGGATCTGGTCAGTGAGCCGGCCAATGTCCTGACCCCGGCGGCGATGGCCGAGCGGTGCGAGACGCTGCGTGCCCTCGGCGTCGAGGTCGAGGTGATGGGGCCGGAGGAACTGGCGAGGCGCGGGTTCGGGGCGCTGCTCGGCGTGGCGCAGGGCAGCGCCAATCCGCCGCGCGTCGTCACCATGCGCTGGTCGGGTGGCGGCGGCGGGCAGCCGCTCGCCTTCATCGGCAAGGGCGTCACCTTCGATACCGGCGGCATCAGCATCAAGCCCGCCGCCGGCATGGAGGACATGAAATGGGACATGGCCGGCGCCGGCGCCGTGGTCGGGCTGATGGCGGCGCTGGCCAGGCGGCGCGCGCGGGCCGAGGTGGTCGGCATGGTCGGGCTGGTCGAGAATATGCCCTCGGCCAGTGCGCAGCGGCCGGGCGATGTGGTGAAGACGCTGTCGGGTCAGACCGTCGAGGTGATCAACACCGACGCCGAGGGCCGGCTCGTGCTGGCCGACCTGATGTGGCACTGCCAGGAGAGGTTCGATCCGCGGCTGATGGTGGACCTGGCGACGCTGACCGGGGCGATCATCATCGGGCTCGGCCACGAGCATGGCGGGCTGTTCAGCAATGATGACGAACTCGCCGAACGGCTCGGCGCCGCGGGCGCGGCGGTGGGCGAGAAACTCTGGCGGATGCCGCTCGGCGATGCCTATGACCGGCAGCTCCGCTCCGACATCGCGGACATGAAGAACGTCGGCGGCCGGCCGGGCGGGGCGATTACGGCGGCGCAATTCCTGCAGCGCTTCGTCAAGGACCGTCCCTGGGCCCATCTGGATATCGCCGGCATGGCCTGGGCGAGTAAGGACGCGCCGAGCGTGCCGAAGGGCGCGACCGGCTATGGCGTGCGGCTGCTGGACCGCTTCGTCGCCGCCCATTTCGAGAGCTGAGCGATGGCCGAGGTGGGTTTCTACCACCTCACCCGCACCGGGCCGGACATGGCGTTGCCGAAGCTGCTCGCGCGGACGCTCGCGGCCGGGGAGCGGGCGCTCGTGGTCTGCGGTAGCGCCGAGCGGGTCGCGGCGCTGGATGCCGCACTCTGGCTCGGTGAGGATCCTGACTGGCTGCCGCACGGCACCGCGGCGAGCGGGGCGCCCGAGTTGCAGCCGATCTGGCTCGATACCGTGGACGTGGCGCCGAACGGGGCGCGCTACCTTTTCTTGATCGACAACGTGGCGAGCCAGCGGCTCGATGCGTTCGCGCGCGTCTTCGACCTGTTCGACGGCCAGGACGAGGCCGCCGTGGCGGCCGCGCGCGGGCGCTGGACGGCGGCGAAGGCGGCGGGGCACACGCTCGCCTACTGGCAGCAAGGGCCGAATGGCTGGGAGCGGAAGGCCTGAGCCTGCCCGGCGACGGATTGCTGTCACGGAAGTTTCATTAAATTTCCGCCATTTCCATCACGACATCGCGAGTGCCGCGCCGTAGGGTCCGCCCGCTTTCGTCCGGCGGCTGGCCGGCGTCACTCCTGCGATGTGGATGCCATGACCCGAGTGCACTTCGTACGAACTTCGCTTCTGGCGGCGACCATCCTCGCCGCTGGCGCATTCTCCGTTTCGCCCGCGCTGGCCCAGAATGCCGGCGACAATCTGAATTCGATCGAGAGCGAGATCAAAGATCTGCAGAAGGAGCTGAAGCGGCTCAAGCAGCAGCTCGCGGATCAGGCGAAGGCAAAGGCCGCCGAGGCTCAGAAGGCACGGGCCGCGGCCACCGCGGCGCCGGTTGCGCCGTACGCGGCGCCGAACCTCGCCCAGGCATCGCCGCCCACGCTGGTGCCGCAGCAGCTTCCGCCCACCATCGCGCCGCCGCCCGCGGTCGGCACCTCTGTCAATCCGACGCCGCCGGCGGCGTTTTCGGACGAGTATCCGATCACCACCGTGCCGCCGCCGCCGGGTTCCGACTCGCTCTATTCGGCGAGCCCGGCCATCCTCACGCAGCTCGCGCCCGGCTACTCACTGCGCATCGGCGGCCTCACCGTCACCCTCGGCGGCTACGTCGAGGCGGCGTCGATCTACCGCAACCACAACGAGACCGCCGGCGTCGGCTCGAACTTCAACACCGCCGTCCCGATGGCGAACAACCCGAACTACTATATCGGCGAATTCCGCATGGATGCCCGCCAGAGTCGCTGGGCGGCGCTGGCGCAGGGCAACATCTCCAACTCGATCTCGGTCGCGGCCTATCTCGAGGGCGACTTCCTGTCCGCCGCGCCGACCGCCAACTCGATCGAGAGCAGCTCCTACAATCCGCGCTGGCGGCTCTACTATGCGCAGATCGACGATTCCGATCTCGGCCTGCACGCGCTGGTGGGCGAGGGATGGTCGCTGGCGACGATGTTCAAGACCGGCATGGTGCCGCGCCAGGAACTGATCCCGATCGACCCGGAAGCGCAGTACATCGTCGGCTTCACCTGGACGCGGAACATGGAATACCGCCTGGTGAAGAGTTTTGACGACAACCGCTGGAATGTCGGCCTGTCGCTCGAGAACCCGGCGTCGAACTGGTATGTCGGCCCGAACGGGACCGGCGTGCCCGGAACGACCTATTACCAGTTCCCCGGTGGCCCGCTCTACTTCTCCGGCACGAACTACTCCTTCGACGCCGCGCCCGACGTGATCCTCAAGACGACCTACGATCCGGGCTTCGGACATTATGAGCTGTACGGGCTCGGCCGCTGGCTGCGTGACCGCACCACCATCGGCACCGGCGGCAACAACCACATCACCCCCGCCGGTGGCGTCGGTGGCGGCGTGCTCTACTCCTTCTTTGATCAGTGGCTCGACGTCTACTCGACCTTCCTCGCCGGTTACGGCATCGGTCGCTACACCACGGCCGGTCTGCCCGATGCCACCGTCGGGCGGGACGGCTCGCCGGCCCCGATCCCCGGCGCGCAGTTGCTGATCGGCGCCATCGCGCACCCGAGCGACGCCGTGGATGCCTACTTGTACTTCGGCACCGAGCAGGAGCGCGCCACCGCCTTCACCAACGCCGGCAAAGGCTATGGCTATGGCAGCGCGCTCTATTCCAACGCCGGCTGCGACATCCAGAGCAACCCGGTCTGCACCGCCAATACGTCCGGCGTGACGGAAGGATCTGTCGGGTTCTGGTGGCGCTTCCTGGAAGGCAAGAATGTCGGTGTCTTCCTGGCCGGCCCGCAATACCAGTACATCCGCAGAGCGACCTTCGCCGGCGTTGGCGGAGCACCGAAAGTCAACGAGCAGATCTGGATGTTCAGCATGCGCTACTACCCGTTCCAATAAGGGCGCGGCTGCGAGCGCCAGGTCTGTCATCGAATTGTCATGGAAATGACACGCAACCTTCGCGATCGCAACGGCGGAAGAATGTTAGTCAACCGGAAAATGGCTGGGCGATCGGGTGATCGGCCAGCCACCTGGCCTAACCCGGACAGGGGCGACAAGGTCCCACCCTGCTTCGCATTAGTTGATTGGAGAATGTCGATGCGCCTTGCCCTTCTCGGATGCGTGGGGCTCCTGGCCGCCACGCTGCCCGCGCTGGCGGACAACGCCCGCCCGACCACCCTTGCCGCCAACAACCAGACCAGTGCCCCCGCGGGCTCGCCGGCCCAGTCCGTGGCGCCCGTCGCCTCGGCACCGATGCCGACGTCCGGCAGCGCCGCGCTGGAAATCCACACTCTGCGGGATCTGTACAACGCCTGCACGACGCGTACCGATAATCCGCTGTACATCTCGGCGACCAGCATCTGTGCCGGCTACCAGAGCGCGGTGCTGGATTTCCACCTGCTCGACACGATGGGCGCGCGCCATGGCAAGCGGAAAGTGTGCCTGCCGGACCCGGCGCCGACCCGCCGGCAGTCGATCGCGGGCCTGATCGCCTGGGCGCAGGCGGCTCCGCAGTATATGGACGAACCGGCCGCGAGCGCCGTGCTGCGCTACTTCATCAATGCCTATCCCTGCCACCGCAAGACCTTCCAGTGGACGCCGCCCGGCCCGATGCAATGAGCCGACCGGGCTCCGATCGAATCTGAGCGGAGCAAAGCGCCGCCGCGGCACCAGAGCCGCCGCCGCTCTGAGCGAGCCATTCCGGCCCGGGCAGAGCGGCGGTTGCTCTCCCCGGGCGGCGCTTCCCGTCTGCGTGCCCATGTCCGGCCGACGCGATTGCGCACGGCCGTCGCGAAGCGGCGCGCGCGCGCCTATGGCTCGCGGGCCATTCGCGCCGGATTGATCAGCGCGTCGACCATCGCGTCGCTCATGCCAAGCTGCGCGCGCGCGAGGTCGCGCACCGTCCGCCCGCTCGCCAGCGCCTCCTGAGCCAGCGCCGCGGCGCGCTCATAGCCGACGATCGGCACGAGCGCCGTCACCGCGCCAATGCTCGCCTCGACATGGCGCGCGCAGATCTCGGGCCGCGGCTCGATGCCGGAGACACAGCGCTCGGTGAACGTCCCCACCGCGTTGGTGAGCAACGCCAGCGAGGTGAGGATGTTGTGCGCGATCAGCGGCTCGAAGGCGTTGAGCTGCAACTGCCCGCCCTCGGCGGCGAGGGTCACGGCGAGGTCGTTGCCCACCACCTGGAAGCACACCTGGTTCAGAACCTCCGGGATCACCGGATTGACCTTGCCGGGCATGATCGACGACCCTGGCTGCACCGCCGGCAGGACGATCTCGCCGATCCCGCCGCGCGGCCCTGAGGCCAGCAGCCGGAGATCGTTGGCGATCTTGGACAATTTCACGGCGATGCGCTTCAGCACCGCAGAGACCATGACGAACGCGCCCATGTCCCAGCTCGCTTCGACGAGATTGGACGATTGGATCAGCGGGAAGCCGGAAATGCGGCCGAGCTCGGCGATGGCGAGCGGGCCGAATTCGTCGTCCGCGTTGAGTCCGGTGCCGATCGCGGTGCCGCCGAGATTGACCTCGTGCAGCAGCCGCGCGGCTTCCTGCAGCCGCTGCTCATCCTCCCGGATGGTGACGGCGTAGGCACCGAGTTCCTGGCCGAGCGTCATCGGGACCGCATCCTGTAACTGGGTGCGGCCGAGTTTGATGATCGACGCCGTTGCGGCGGCCTGTCTCTCGAACGCCACCGCCAGCCGCTCCAGCGCGCTGCCGAGCGATTCGCGCGCGAGCAGGATCGAAAGCCGAACCGCCGTCGGGTAGACGTCGTTGGTCGATTGCGAGAGATTGACGTCGTCGTTGGGATGCAGGGCGGCATAGGTGCCGCGCGCCTGCCCGAGCCACTCAAGGCCGCGGTTGGCGAGCACCTCGTTCATGTTCATGTTGGTGGAGGTGCCTGCGCCCCCCTGGATGACGTCGACCGGGAACTCGCCATGCAGCTTGCCAAGGATCACATCCTGCGCGGCGGCGTCGATGGCGTTGGCCTTGGCGGCGGTGAGCTTGCCGAGCTTCGCATTGGTCCGGGCCGCGGCCTGCTTGACCATGGCGAGCGCGCGGATCAGCGCCGCGTGGTGCGCGATCGGCACGCCTGAGATGGGAAAATTCGTCACCGCGCGTTGGGTCTGCGCGCCGAAATAGGCCTGCGCGGGCACGGCGACCTCGCCCAGGCTGTCGTGCTCGATTCGGAATCCGGCAACCGGATCCATGGCGCGTGCGCTCCGCAGGGTCGGATCGAGGGGTATGGCGGGCGGTACGAAGAAAGGCCCGGCGCGAGGGGTCATCCCCGCGCCGGGCCGGTCGGCTGAAGCGGACGAACGCCTATTCCCGGCAGGGCTCCAACGCCGTGGCGAGACGCAGCTCCGCACCGTCGCCCTTCGTCGTCGTGGAATTCTCATCCGTGCGCAGCGCGGCCACGGTCGAGTTCTCCGGCGAACGCAGCGCGGCGACGGTCGAGTTCTGATCGGTGCGCAGCGCGGCGGTGGTCGAGTTCTCCGGCGAACGCAGCGCGGCGACGGTCGAGTTCTGATCGGTGCGCAGCGCGGCGGTGGTCGAGGTCTCCGGCGAACGCAGCGCGGCGACGGTCGAGTTCTGATCGGTGCGCAGCGCGGCGGTGGTCGAGTTCTCCGGCGAACGCAGCGCGGCGACGGTCGAGTTCTGATCGGTGCGCAGCGCGGCGGTGGTCGAGTTCTCCGGTGAACGCAGCGCGGCGACGGTCGAGTTCTGATCGGTGCGCAACGCGGCGGTGGTCGAGTTCTCCGGCGAACGCAGCGCGGC
>JAKAZO010000132.1 GCA_021815825.1 Pseudomonadota bacterium | reverse complement strand
CGGGGAGCTGGCGGATTTCGATCTGCGCTGGTCGGACCGCGCCTCGATTGCTGTGGTGGTGGCGGCGCGCGGTTATCCCGGCACGCCGGCGCGCGGCGGCGTCATCGGCGGACTGGATCGGGCCGCGTCCATCCCCGGTGTGCGGGTCTTCCACGCCGGTACAGACCTGCGCGGTGACCGGTTGGTCGCCAATGGTGGACGGGTGCTAACGGTGGCGGCGGCCGGCGACGACCTCGCCGCCGCCCGCAACGCCGCCTATGCTGCGATCGCCGAGATCGACTGGCCGGACGGGTTCTGCCGCCGCGACATCGGCTGGCGCGCATTGAAGGGGACGAGCGAATGAGCGGGAAACTCGCCGGGTGGACGGCGCTGGTCACGGGGGCATCCAGCGGGCTCGGAGCCGATTTCGCGCGCATTCTCGCGGCCGACGGGGCCACGCTCATCCTCGTCGCGCGCCGCGCCGAGGCGCTCACGCAGCAGGCCGAGGAAATCCGCTCCCGGCACGGCACGCGGGTCGAAGTGCTGCCGGCCGATCTCGCCGATCCCGCCGCACGTGCCGCGCTGCCCGCGCGCCTCGCCACCGTCGGGCTCGAGGTGGACATTCTTGTCAACAATGCCGGCTTCGGCGTGTTTGGCAATTTCGCTGACTCGGACTGGAGCCGGGTCGCACAGATGCTGGAGGTCGATGTCGTCGCGCTGACCCATCTGACCCATCTGTTCCTGCCGGGAATGCGCGCCCGCCGGCGCGGGCGGGTATTGCTCGTCGCCTCCACTGCCGCCTTCCAGCCAACGCCCAACTACGCCGTCTATGCCGCGAGCAAGGCCTATGTGCTGTCGTTCGGCGTGGCTTTGAACCAGGAACTTCGCGGGAGCGGCGTGAACGTGACCACGCTCTCGCCAGGCGTGACGCGCACCGAGTTCCATCTGGTGTCCGGCCAGCGCAACAACCGTTTCGTCGAGCGGACGGCAATGAGCAGCGAGGCAGTCGCCCGCATCGGCATTCGTGCGCTGCTCGCCGGGCGGACGGGCGTGGTTGCCGGCGTCGGCAATGCCGCCCTCGCCGCGAGCACCCGGCTCGCGCCCCGCAGCCTCGCCGCCGCCCTGGCGGCACGGATCATGCGCGAGTAGCAAGGCCAGGGAAACGCGCGTAAGCGCCGCTGACCAGGACGGAGGAAAGCACCATGCGGTTGCACGGCTATTATCGGTCCTCGGCATCGTTCCGTGTACGAATCGCGCTGAACCTGAAGGGCATCGCGTTCGAGCAGCAGTCGCACCATCTGCGCCGTGATGAGCAACGCGCGCCGGCATTTCTCGCACTCAATCCGCAGGGCTTCGTGCCCGCGCTGGAGGATGGCGGCGCGGTGCTTACGCAGTCGCTGGCGATCATCGAGTATCTCGACGAGATGCAACCGAGCCCGCCACTTCTGCCGGCGACGCCGCTGGCCCGCGCGCGGGTGCGGGCGCTGGCGCAGATCGTCGCCTGCGACATACATCCGATCGACAATCTGCGCGTGCTGCGCTACCTGCGCCAACCGCTTGGCCACGACGAGGCGACCGTGCAGGCATGGTACAATCACTGGATCGCCGAGGGCTTCGCGGCGATGGAAACGATGCTGGCGGCAAGCGCCGAGACCGGCCGCTTCTGCCACGGCGACACGCCGGGACTGGCCGATATCTGCCTGGTGCCGCAGGTGGTGAACGCGGCGAACTTCAAGCTCGACCTGGCGCCCTACCCAACCGTCCAGCGCATCTTCGACGCGGCGATGGCCTTGCCAGCGTTCGCGCGCGCGCTGCCAGCCAACCAGCCCGATGCCGAATGAGCGGTCGGGCGATGGGAAACTTGCGATGAGTGACGACGAGGACTGGGAAATTCCCGATCAGTTGCAGCCTGATCCGACGGCCTATCGCTTCGAGCTGGCCCGCGCGCTGGACAGCGTGGTGGGCGTGCGCACGCTGGTGCCGTCGGACGCCTTCACGGCTGGCGCGCTCGGCACCGAACGCAGCGGCAATGGCGTCGTCATCCGCGCCGACGGGTTGGTGCTGACGATCGGCTATCTCATCGCCGAGGCAGAGACGATCTGGCTCACCAGCCGGAAGGGCGCGGTGCCTGGCCATGCCCTTGCCTATGATCATGAAACCGGCTTCGGCCTGATCCAGCCGCTGGGGCGGCTGGGCCTGCCCTGGCTGGACGCGGGGGATTCGGCGGGACTGCAGGTTGGCGATGCCGCAATTCTCGCCGCCGCCGGTGGGCCGCGCCACGCGGTTGAAACGCACGTCGTCGCTCGCCAGGACTTCTCCGGCTACTGGGAGTATCTGTTGGAGGACGCCATCTTCACCGCCCCGGCGCATCCGTTCTGGGGCGGTTCGGCGCTCATCGGCGAGGACGGACGCCTGCTCGGCGTCGGTTCGCTGATCGTGCAGCGCGCCGACGGCAAGGGACGGCGGCTGGATATGAACATGGTGGTACCGATCGACCGGCTGGCACCCGTGATCGACGAGCTCACGACCTATGGGCGCCGGGCCGGGCCGCCGCGGCCTTGGCTCGGGCTCTATGCCGGTGAGAGCGACGATGCCGTCGTGGTCGGCGGGCTCGCCGAGAAGGGACCGGCCGCCCGAGCCGGGGTCGAGGTGGGCGACCGGGTGCTGGCAGTGGAGGGCGAGAGCATCACCGATCTCGCCAGCGTCTGGCGACGGGTCTGGTCCGCAGGTGCGGCGGGGAGTGTGGTTCGGCTGCTGGTGCAGCGCGGCGAGCAGCGCCGCGAGTTTGCCATCGAATCCGCCGACCGTTCCCGTTTCCTCAGGGCACCGCGCCTGCACTAATGCTCTGACACTTTCGGATCCATCACCATGCGTCAGAGCACCCGTTTGATTTTGTGGCCCGATGCCGCCGCCCTGAAGCGGGCGTTGGCATCGGGCCACTGGGATCCGGAACAGCTCAGTCAGACCGGAGCTTGGTCTCACGCAGCGTGGCTGCGCGGCGTTCAATAGGCGATGCTATAGCGCTGGCGGAGATGCGACGGCGCCTCGAGCTCGTCGAGCGCGGCGATCGCGTAGTCCTCCATGGAGATGCGGCTGCGACCTTCGGCGTCGGTGAGCAACGCATCGGCCCCGAGGCGAAACCGGCCGGTGCGCTCGCCGGGCTCGAACTCGGCCGCGGGCGAGAGGTAGGACCAGTCCAGATTGTCGATCGCGCGCAGCTCGTCGAGGAAGCGCTTGGCGCCCTCGGCCTCGGGCCGGTAGGGCTCGGGAAAGTCTGGCAGATCTAGGAGCAGCCGGCCGGGCGCAAACTCCAGGCTCGCCGCCCCGCCGACGATGAACAGCCGGTTCACGCCGCCGCGACGCACCGCGCCAACGAGGAATTCGGCAAAGAGATCGCGCAGGAACGCGGCGACCACCACCGCGTCGTGCCCGCGCACAAGGTCCGGTAAGCGGTCGTAGATCCGGGCATCACCCTGGGCCAGCACAACCCCGTCGGGAACCTGGCCCGGGCCGGCGTTGCGCGCCAGGCCGCCGACGGCATGACCACGGGCAAGCGCTTCGGCGGCGATCCGCGAGCCGACGCGGCCGGTAACACCGATGATGAAGATGCGCACCGGTCGCCCCTCCCCGCCCTGAACACTACTCCGCGGCGGCCCGGACGCCGCCCGCGACGGCGGCGGCAACCTCCGCCTGCGCGGCGTGGTATTCACCTACAAGCCGCGCCACGAGCTCCCCGGCGCCGACCACCTCCTTCACGGCGCCGACGCCCTGGCCGGAACCCCAGACATCGCGCCACGCCTTCGCTTTCGAGCTACCGGAGGCGAAGTTCATCTTCGACGGGTCCGAGGTTGGCAAATTGTCCGGATCGAGGCCGGCGCGGACGATGGAGCCGCGCAGATAGTTTCCGTGCACACCGGTGAAGAGATTGGTGTAGACGATGTCCGCGGCGGTGGAGTCCACGATCATCTGCTTGTAGGCGGCATCGGCATTGGCCTCGCGCGTGGCGATGAAGGCCGAGCCGATATAGGCGAGGTCGGCGCCCATCACCTGCGCGGCGAGCACCGCCCGGCCGGTGGCGATGGCCCCGGAAAGGACCAGCGGCCCATCCCACCAGGCACGGATTTCCTGGATCAGCGCGAAGGGCGACACGGTGCCGGCATGCCCGCCGGCGCCGGCGGCCACCGCGATCAACCCGTCGGCACCCTTCTCGATCGCCTTGTGCGCGAAGCGGTCATTGATCACGTCGTGGAGCACGATGCCGCCATAGGAGTGAACTGCCTGGTTCACCTCCTCGCGCGCGCCGAGCGAGGTGATGACGACGGGCACCTTGTGGCGCACGCAGGCATCGAGGTCGTGATCGAGGCGGGAGTTCGACTTGTGGACGATCTGATTGACCGCGAAGGGTGCCGACGGCGCCTCGGGGTG
>JAKAZO010000131.1 GCA_021815825.1 Pseudomonadota bacterium | reverse complement strand
GAACGTGCCCTCCTTTGCGACTTGGATGAAAATCTCTGTAGCGCCGCCCGCGGCAAAGGCTGGCCGCCCTCCCCCGGCGCAGATGTCGTGCGCGATTGCTGCCTCGATGCGCCCGATGGCTTCAGTGCTCTTTGGGCGCGTAAGCCCATGGGCTTGAGAAGCGTGTGTCATCTCAGGCCAAACACTCAGGTCGGCGACAGCGATGATTTTCAGTCTGCATCTGTGCTTCTTCAGGCGCGCCTCGAAAGCTTCTGGCGGCATCCACGTCCAAACCACAGAGCAATGATAGCGCGCCTCGAAGATCGGACACGGGCGCTGGCTGCGCGAGCGGCCATAGATGGCGCCGGCAGCAGCCTCCGGCAGATCAGGCGCAGGATCGGGTCATCGACCAGTCAAAGCCTGCGCAATCTAAGATTGCACGCGCGCACGGAGAACTCTTCACCAGGATCCCGTCCGCAGGGCACAATACGGGTCTGACAGAGATCGCTGCGGAACAGGGTTATGCTGACCAATCGCACATGGGACGCGAAGTTCGGCGCATTACCGGCGCTTCCCCCGCACGCATAGAAGAGCTGATCCAGACTGATATTCGCGATTGGTTCTATCGGCTGTTCCGTAGGCGCCTGTGATCGGACCGGCGCCGCAGCACTGGCCCTTCCCGTCTGCCCGGGGGCTGCTGGGGAGGGCCGCTATCGAGGGGTAGGCGGAGCCCTCCACCGTATGGCAACCAGAGAGCATAGTGCTGGATCGTAGGGCATCGGAGACTCGCGGATTCGAGTGCGCCCCGGGGCACGCGCTCGCGCCCGCCGCCGATCGTCTGCTCGCGCTCGATGCTTGAAACACCTCGCCGGCGGAGAGCCTCCGCTTGCGAGGTGTCCCAATGCGCCGTGCGGCGGGACAGGGCGTCTCAGGCGCCGCGGCGGCGCATCACCAGCATGCCGAGCCCGAGCAGTCCGGTGGTCAGCAGCATCATCGACCCCGGCTCCGGCACAACCGCCAGCGTGCCCTGTGCTGCGAAGATGTCGTTGGTCGAGGTGCTGCCGGTGAGCGAGCCCAGCCCGCCGTTGATGTAGCCGCCCCAGGTGCCCGGGGCCGCCGTGTTATAGGACACGCCGAGCGTGAAACTGCTGCCGCTCGAGTAGTCCCAGGCCAGCGTGATGTCGGTGGCGCCCGTGCCGCCGGAATTGCCGGGGATCAGGTTGTTGGCGACCGCCACGGTCGTCGACCCTGGACTGTTGTTCACGAGCGCGGCCACGAGCCCCGCCAGCAGCGAGCCATATGGCCCGAGGCTGGTCAGAGACTGGCTTTCGACGCTGCTCAGGCTGCCCTGCAGCACCGGCGACTTGATGCTTCCCACGGGATTGCCGTCGAGCGTCAGGCTGCCGCTGGCGACGAAATCGTAGGGCGTCGTGGCGGACGGGATGGTGTTGGTGAAAGCGTAGTTTCCAGTGACGACTTCGTTGAAGCTGCCCGGCACGTTGGGATCGCCGGACGACAGGCCGCCATTGGCGTTCCAGGCGAAATCGCCGTTCGTCAGGCTGATCGTCGCCGCCTCGGCCGGCCCGGCATGTGCCGGTGCCACCCACAGCCCACCCGCCACCAGCCCGGCCGCCAGAACCAGCCCGGCCTGCCCCGCTAATCGCACCCTGCGTCCTGCTTCCATGCGTCTCGCTTCCACGATCGTGCCTCTCCCAACCCGACGTTTCCCAAATTGGCGGCCAATCCACCAGGGATTACGCTATATTGACTCAGTCATACCGATTGAGCAACCGTAAGCGAATAAATTTTATATTAACGGCACCAATCCAGGCACGGTGCCCGTGCATCACCGATTGCAGACGCGGCTCAACGAATGAGCGCACGCGCGGCGAGAACGCACCGCCCGGCGCCTTCGCTATTCGGCGGCGATCCGCGGCGGCTCGGCATAGTCGCGCGCGGTGCCGAGATCGACCGAGAGCAGGCGCGAGACGCCGCGCTCCTGCATGGTCACGCCGTAGAGCCGGTCCATCCGCGCCATCGTCAGATGGTTGTGCGTCACCACCAGGAAGCGGGTGCCGGTGTCGCCCGCCATGTCGGCGAGCAGCGTGCAGAAGCGCTCGACATTGGCGTCGTCCAGCGGCGCGTCGACCTCGTCGAGGACGCAGACCGGCGCCGGATTGCAGCGGAACACCGCGAAGATCAGCGACAGCGCGGTCAGCGCCTGTTCGCCGCCGGACAGCAGCGACAGCGTCGCCAGCTTCTTGCCCGGCGGCTCGGCGTAGATTTCGAGCCCGGCGAGCAGCGGGTCGTCGGAGCCGACGAAGGCGAGATGCGCCCGCCCGCCGCCGAACATGCGCGTGAACAGGGCCTGGAAATGCCGGTCCACCTCGGCGAACACGGCGCCGAGCCGTTCCCGCCCCTCGCGGTTGAGATGGCCGATCGAGCCGCGCAGCTTGGCGATGGCGGTCCCCAGCTCGTCGCGCTCGCGGGCGATGGCGTCGATGCGCGTCTCGATCTCCCCGGCCTCGATCTCGGCGCGCAGATTGACCGGCCCGATGCCCTCGCACGCGCCGCCGCGCGGGAAAAGCGCCTGGTGTCCTGCCCCTGAAATTCGCTTGCGAATCTCCGAAAAGGAGGCCCCTACGACGTCGTCCCCACCGTCCAGGTCGCGCTCTTCACCGCGGCGGAGCGCTCCAGCGCGGCGATCACGGCGTCCAGTTCGCTCGCCTCGGCGGTGCTCGGCACCAGGATCGCGGCGAGTTCGACCGCGTCCTCGCCTTCGGAGACGACATCGATCTCGCGGATCGGGTAGTGCGCCGCTTCCAGCGTCTCGTGCAGAAGCTCGCGCACCTCGGTCACCGATTCCTGGTCGCAGATCGCGTGCACGGTGTAGAGGGCCTCGGTCGCGCCCTCGCCGATGGGGCGGCGGTTGATGTAGTTCACCAGCGGGCGCAGCAGCGTGTTGCCGGCGAGAACGAAGCCGGTCAGCACCACCGCCTCGCCGAGCAGTCCGCCGCCGGCGAAGGCACCGACGGCAGCCGAGCACCACAGCGTCGCCGCGGTGTTGAGGCCGCGGATGTTGGTGCCGTCCTTCAGGATCACGCCGGCGCCGAGAAAGCCGATGCCGGAGACGACATAGGCGATGATGCGCGTGGCGCCCTCGGGGCCGAGCAGGCGCAACCCCATGTCGGCGAACGCGGCCGCACCGGTGGCGACCAGCGTCGTCGTCCGCAGCCCGGCCGAACGCTGCCGCCACTGCCGCTCGAAGCCGATCAGCGTGCCGAGCAGAAAAGCGACGCCCAGCGCGAGCGTCGTGCGCAGCAGCGGGACGAGCGCGATCATCATGCCCGGCGCCTTCGCTATTCGGCGGCGATCCGCGGCGGCTCGGCATAGTCGCGCGCGGTGCCGAGATCGACCGAGAGCAGGCGCGAGACGCCGCGCTCCTGCATGGTCACGCCGTAGAGCCGGTCCATCCGCGCCATCGTCAGATGGTTGTGCGTCACCACCAGGAAGCGGGTGCCGGTGTCGCCCGCCATGTCGGCGAGCAGCGTGCAGAAGCGCTCGACATTGGCGTCGTCCAGCGGCGCGTCGACCTCGTCGAGGACGCAGACCGGCGCCGGATTGCAGCGGAACACCGCGAAGATCAGCGACAGCGCGGTCAGCGCCTGTTCGCCGCCGGACAGCAGCGACAGCGTCGCCAGCTTCTTGCCCGGCGGCTCGGCGTAGATTTCGAGCCCGGCGAGCAGCGGGTCGTCGGAGCCGACGAAGGCGAGATGCGCCCGCCCGCCGCCGAACATGCGCGTGAACAGGGCCTGGAAATGCCGGTCCACCTCGGCGAACACGGCGCCGAGCCGTTCCCGCCCCTCGCGGTTGAGATGGCCGATCGAGCCGCGCAGCTTGGCGATGGCGGTCCCCAGCTCGTCGCGCTCGCGGGCGATGGCGTCGATGCGCGTCTCGATCTCCCCGGCCTCGATCTCGGCGCGCAGATTGACCGGCCCGATGCCCTCGCGCTCGCGCAGCAGGCGTTCGAGCCGGCGGCGGACCTGCTCCTCGGCCTCCGCCGTCGCCGCAACGGGCTGCGCCAGCTCGGCATCGGGGCCGAGCCGCTCCAGCACGCGCTCGGCCACCACCCCCCAGGCCTGGTCGGCCTGCGCGCGCAGCCCTTCGGCACGCACCGCGTCCTCCCGCGCCGCGCCGAGCGCGGCCTCGGCGTCATGGGCGGCGGCGCGGGCCTGCTCGGCCTCGCGCTCGGCGGCGGCGAGCGCGGTGGCGGCGTCGCGATGGGCGGCCTCGGCGTCGGCCAGCGCCGCGCGCGCGGCGCCACGGCGCGTAGCGAGCGCGTCCGGCGCGGCGAGGAGGGTACGCTCCTCCGCCTCGGCCTCGCCCTGGCGGGCGAGCAGGTCGGTGAGGCGATGCGCCGCGTCCATCGCCCGCTCGGCCCAGCCTTGGCGTTCGGCGGCAAGGCTGGCCGCGCGGCGTTCGCGCCCG
>JAKAZO010000056.1:13247-22117 GCA_021815825.1 Pseudomonadota bacterium | reverse complement strand
GCCGCCGATGCTGACCGTGGCCTGGCTGTAGCCGCTGCCGCCAGTGTCCACCTTGACGAAGGTGACCTGGCCGCTGGTGGCGACTTGGCTCGTGCTCAGCATCGACGTCACCGGCTGCGGCGCGGCCGTGATCATGAACCCGTCGACCACATCGGGGAAAATGATCTGGTCGCCGCTGCCGCTGCCGCCCGGATTGCAGATAGCGCGGCTCTGAAAGTTCCAGGAATTGCCGTGCAGCAGCAGCTGATCGGTGTACGGTGCCAGGCATTGCGCGCTCGTCGCGGCCCCGGTGCCGATGAAGGTATTGCGCGCAACCTCCACGCCCTGCGGTGCATCGCGCAGCATGACGCCGCCGCCCGAGGCGGTGGCGAAGGAGAACCAGTTGTCGGTGATCGCGAGCCCATTGCAGGAGAGCCCGAAATTGCGCCCCTGGCCGTCGGTTTCGACATTGTTCACCAGCACGGCCCAGCCGCTGCAATTCTGCACCCGGTTGCCGCACACGCGCAGATTCTGCCCGCCGCCCGGGTTGATGCCGTTCACCGTGCCGGCGATGGTGTTGCCCACGATGTCGGTGCCGATCGAGCCGCCGACATCGATGCCGAACAGTGCGCTGACGGCGCTGCTCGTCACCAGATTGCCGGCGACGATACTGGCCGAGACATTGGCCGTGAGCCCCGCGCCGGTGCCGGCCCCGCCATTGTCGGCAAGCAGGTTGCCGCGAACAGCCAGCCCCTGTCCCGCGGCGTAGATGCCGTAGACGGCGTTGCCATGGCAAACATTCCCGCTGACGAGAACGGCGAGCGCGTCCGGATTGGCGTTGCCCCAGAGCGGGGGAGACTGGTTGGTGGCGTTGAAATTGCCGACGGAGATGCCGCGCTGGTTGGCCCAGGCGACGTTGCCGCTGATCTGGCAGAGATGCACCTTCTGGATGAAGGCAGGGTCGGCGTAGTCGAGGCAGATGCCGTAAGCGCCGTTGTCGTGCGCCCGGCAGCCGAGAATCTGCACCCCCTGGACGGCCTGCACCCAGATGCCATGCAGCGCGTTGCCGAAGGCCTCGCAGCCATCGACGAGATGCGCGGTGATCTCCGGGTCGGCCGCGGCGATCACCAGTCCGCAGCCCTGGGTCGCGCCGCTGACGCCGGTGAAGACGCAGTTCTCGAACACCGCGCCGGTGCATTCCGCTGTCACCAGCACGCCCCAGCTGTCGGTGGTCACGCCGGCGCGGTTGGCATCGAAGGTCACACCGGCGGCAAAGAAGCGCGTGCACTGCACGGCGATGAAGGCGCCATTCCCGGTCTGGCCGAGGCGGCGGATCACGCTCTGGCCCGGAACGCCGAGCAGCGCCGCGCTGGTCCCGGGGATGGTCCACTGCCCCTGCACCGCGTAGGTGCGCGCGGCCAGCCGAACCGGCCGGCCGGAGGCCAGCGCGGTGGCGAGCGCGGCGGTATCATCGGTGACACCGTCACCGACGGCGCCGAAGGCCTCCACGGCGACGGCATCGGCGAGGCTGTCGGCAAGGCGCCGGCTCGCGGTCGCCCCGGTCGGGGTCGCGAGCATGTTGCTCGCCGAAATGCCGCCAAGCGTGCCGATCCCGGCCATGAAGCCGGCATAGGCGATGGCCTTGTCCACCCCGCCCTGGCCCAGCGCCACGAGATCGCCCGCGCCGGGTGCGAGAGCGGCCGGGAGCGCCGCGATCTCGAACGGGGCCGCCGCCGCCGAAAGCGTATTGTTGGCCAGCGTCAGGTTGGCGCCGAGCGCGATCGGGGCGGCACCGCCGGCGGCACCGCTGGCGTTGCCGAGCAGGCTGCCGGCCGGCAGGCTCAGCTCCGGCTGCGTGCCGGCGAGCAGCAGCGCGCGGCTGATGGCCCGCAACACGCCGCCCTGGTCGATCGGCAGCAGATCGGTATCGGCCGCCGCCGTCGCCGCCGGGAGCTGGTCGACAGTGGTCATGGGGTCACCGCGGAGACGAGGATCGGGTTGCCGTTCTGGTCGGTCAGCGGCAGTCCGGCGCTGGCCAGCAGCGCGGCGAGCGTGGCCGGTGGCGAGGACAGCGGCAGCACCGGCAGCAGCACGCTGCGCGCGAGCAGACGCCCGCTCTGCAGACCGATGCTGAGCGTGACGGTGTAGATCGTCCCGGCGACGCCACCAGCCAGCCACAGCACCGCCCGGCTGCCATCGGCCGAGCTGCTGTTGAGCGTGAGATCGCCCGGGTTGGCCGGGGAGATGGTGACATCGAGTGTCGTGATCCCGTCGCCCTCGTCGCCGGCGATGGCCGCGGTGAGGTCGAGCTGATAGTCGAGCACGTCGCTCGGGCCCTTGACCGGCCAGACCAGCAGCGGTGGCGTCACCGGCGCGGTGCCGCGCGGCGTGGGCACAGAATCGTCGAGCACGACGAGGCGGGCGTTGGACGGCCGCCAGAGATGGGTTGCCGGTGTCGGCATCTGCGTTCCCCTATGTCAGCCGTGAAGCCGCCTCACCACTCGAGCACGACGAGCCCGGCCGCGCCGGACCCGCCAGCCCCGGTGCCGATGCCGCCGGAGCCGCCGCCGCCTGGAAAATTGCCGGCGGCGCCAACGATGTTGCTGCTGGCGCCGCCGGCCGGGCCGAAGGCGGGTCCGCCGGCGTGCCCCGCGCCACCCGCGCCGCCGACCAGCCCGGCCGAGCCGAAGCCGCCCGAACCGCCGAACGCGAGCCCGTTCTGGCCGCCCGTGCCGGGCAGAAGCAGGCCGGTGCCGCCGCCCATGCCCGGCGCATTGCCGGCGGCACCGACGGCGCCGGCGCTTCCGGTGCTGCCGCCATTGCCGCCCGTGGCCGAGACCAGGCTGCCGAAGCTGCTCGACGCCCCGGCCGCACCGCTGCTGGCGCCACCGGCACCGACGGTGACCGGGATCGCCTGACCCGGCGTCACTGCGAAATAGCCCTCGGCATAGCCGCCGCCGGCGCCGCCGCCGCCGCAGGTGCTGCCGCCGGCGCCGCCAGCTCCGCCCGCGCCCCAGATGCGCGCGCGCACCTGCGTGACCCCGGCGGGCACGGCCCACACCGCCGAGTTCGTCAGCACGGCCATGCGCGAGACGCCAGGCGTCAGCTGCGGCAGTTTGAACGAGACGAACGGCGCCCCCGGCAGCGGCGTGATGTTGCCGGCGGGGATGACGGTCTGGCCGTAGTTCACGGTGATCACGTAGAGCCCGACCCAGCCCTGATCCACGGCGGGCGCCGTCTGCGCGCCGGCATTGGCCGGTGTCCCGGGTTTGAGCTGCAGCTGAACCCGCGCGATCCGGGCGGTGTTCTGCGCTGTCCCCGAATTATTCGCCCCGGCAAAGGGCTGCGCCGGATTGGCGGCGTTGTAGTAGGGCAGAACGACGGGGTCGGCGTCACTCTCGCCGAAGGCCGCCTCGATCAGATAGTCGATCGCCTGGCCGGAGGTCGCCGGCGCGGTGAGGGTGAAAGCCGTCGGCGTCAGGTTCACGCCCATCTTCACCAGCGGGTCCGCGGCATCGGCGGGCAGTGAGCCATAGGCGAGCTGATCGACCACGGTGAAGGCGGTGATGCTGCCGGGTCCGACGCTCACGCTCATGCTGGTCGGCACCGTCGGGGTGCAGGCGAGCCCGTCCACCACGGTCGAGGTGCCGAGCGTCGCCTGCGCCAGGTAGCCGAGCGCCACCATGGTATTGCGGTTGAGCGCGAGCAGATCGGTGTCGAGCGGAATGGCGCCGGGATAGACGATGGTGCGGTCCATGAAGGGGCCTCGCAGCGAGAGGGGGAAGCAAGGGAGAACGAACGGCGGCGCGCCACGCCGGGCTGCGCCCCGTTCACGCCGGATCAGTTGCTGATGCGCATCCAGGCGATGCTGGCCGCTGGCATGGTTTCGGCGACGGCGGCCTGGATTTCGGCGTCCGTCACCTGGCCGGCGGCCATCGCCAGGCTGGCGTATTCGATCGGTCCGATACCGTAGCCGCCGGCCCAGCCATTGCCCGGCCCGTAGCCGGCGACCGCGGCGATGCCGCTGCCCTGCGGGCGATAGGCGGTGACGAAGACCTGGTAGGGCAGGGCCAGGGAGCCCCACGCCCCGGCCACGCCATAGGCGAGGCTGCCGGTGGCGTAGGCGCCGGTATCGTCGGGCCGGGTCGGCTCAAAGATGGATGGCGCCCGCCCGGTAAGCAGGCGCAGCCGGCGAACCAGCGCCGCGCGCGTGCCGGACGGCGCGAGCAGGTTGGCGCCGATCCGCCCGCGGTAGGTCGCGTCCGGCTCGCCGGGCCGACGCAGCAGCCTCGTGGCGAAGAAGTCCGCCGCGATGATGTCGAGAAACACATCGGTGGCGCTGGCGATCCGCGTCTGCGCCCGTGCGTAGAGGATCAGCGAGTAGACCCACGCCCAGGCCGCGCCGAGGCCGGCCAGCAGCGCGTCGAGCACCGGGGTCGCATCCGGAAACCATCCGTTCGGCAGCACCGCGCGGATGCGCGCTTGCATGTCGCCCTGATCACCGATCGCCATCGTCCCTGCTCCCGCCTCAGCTGATCGTGATGCCGGTGGCGACGACGACGCCGGCCGGGCCCGGATCGAGATCGGCGGCGCGGCCGTTGATCGCGAGGCCGGTGACGTTCAGAACCGCGGGGCTGGCGTCGTAGGCGAGCTGGGCGATCCGCGAGAGCGGCAGCACCGCCCCGATCGGCAGCGCGGCCACGAAACCGCCGACGGCGGCGCTTACCGCCGCCACCACCTGGCTCCGGGTCGCGTCGGCGGCGACGATCAGGGTCAGCGCGATCGCGGCGTCGGCGAGTTGCGGCGGCTGCACCGCATAGACGCTGCCAAGCGGGCGGACCGCGTCCACCGCCGCGGAGACCTCGGCGATCAGCGCCGGCGAGGGCGCGCCGGTGCCGTCGTTCACCGTCACCACGAAACTGCCGGGTCGGGCATTGCCGGCCGCATCGACATTCTCGGCGATGGCGTAGGACAGGCCCTGCCGCAGACTGGCGATGGCATAGCCGACGGCGGCGCGCGTCGCCTGCGAGCGGCTGTTGATGTAGTTGACGAAGCGGGCGCGGAAAGCCGCGTCGCTTTCGGCGTCGGCGCCGCCGGACAGTGCGGCCGGGTTGCTCACCGTGTCGATGCCCGGGATGGCGCTCGCCAGCAGGCTGACCGTGCCGGCCTGGACATTTCCCGCTGATCCGGCCACGAGCGCCTGCACCGGCACGCTCACGCTGCCGACGCCCGGAGCCATCGTGTAGCCGTTCTGCGCCGCCACGTAGGCCGCGTCCCCAGTGGCGGCGACGACGGTGAAGGTCTGCGTCCCGTCGCCGGTCTTCACCAGCGCGCCGACCGGTACCAGCGCGGCCGATGTCGAGACGTAGCGCGCGAAGCTGACCGTTCCCGCCGCCGGCGATGCGGGCAGGCGAACCAGGGCGAAATCGGCCATCCAGGTGTCGAGATCCGCGCCCTGGCTGGTCGCGGCGCGGGTCGTGTTCAGCACCAGCAGCACCAGCCATTGCAGCCACAGCGCCAGAGACGCATTCGCCTCCAGCACCGCGCGCAGCACCGAGCCGATCGAGAGATCCACGAGTTGCGTCGCCGCGCCCTGCACCGCGGCGGCGGCGTTCTGCACCAGCGAGGAGAAGGTCTGCAGCGAAAGTTTCATGGCCCTACCTGCGTGCTTCGGCTCGCCGCAGATCCCTGGCTCGCGCTGAGTGGGAACGCGAGCAACTGGGTCTGTCCGGACGGTGCATCGACGTAGCGCACCTCGACGAACACGCCGCCGGCATTGTCGGCGGTGACATCGATCACCGGTTCGGGTGTGCGCGCCACCGCCGGCTCCTTGAAGATCTGACTGCGGATCACCGCGGCGATCTGAGCCGCATTCATCGGCTGGCCGATGAACTGCGCCAGCCCGGCGCCGTAGCCGGGCTGCCAGATATAGTCGCCGGGATTGGTGAGCAGGCGGCGGAGGACCCGCTGCAGCCCGCCCGCCGCCGGCCCGGCGAGCGCAAGATCACCATCGGCGCCGACCGCCAGGTCCGCGCCCCATTGCTGCGAGAGATCGGACATCGATGCCTCAGAGTTGCAGGTCCGGCGCGGAGGAGATCGCGCCGTTCACGGTGTGGTGATGCTGGTCGTAGTCGGCGCGCAGCGCGGCGAGGGTGCCGTGCGCGCCGTTGGCATCGGACACATTGCCGCTGACGACGAGATCGCCGTCGATCCGCACGGTCGGGGCACTGATCTCCACGCTGCCGTCATTGTGCAGCTTGAGAAAGCTGCCGCTGGCATGGACCAGCCAGCACTCACCCGCCGGCACGGCTGGCGGCATCGCCTGCGCGCTGTAGGCGGCGCCGACGATCACGCCGTGCTCGGCGTGGCCCTCCTGCGCCAGCACCAGCACCTGCGTCCCTGGCGCCAGCGGCGCCGCCAGGCCCCAGCCATTGCCGAGCCACGGCGAGAGCACCGGCAGCCAGCCGGACAGGACGGCCTCCGGCTGGATCGTCACCCGCGCGAGATACCGCGCCGGATCGAAGCTGGTGACGATGCCGAAGCGCGCCTGCCCGCCCATCCGGTCCATCGTGCCGGCGGTGGCTTTCAGCGCATTGATGAATCGGTCCATGACGTCCTGCGGCGGTGGATAGGCGTGGGTCGTCAGTTGGCGGGAGCGTTCAGGATCTGAGCGCCGGGCGGCGTGGCCTGCGGCAGGGGACTCGCGTTCTTTGCCCGTATTCGCTGCGAGAATCCGTGCTCCACGTCCAGCCGCCGCTCGATCTCCTCGATCGCATAGACCTGGTCGAACGCGGTCGCCGTGCCGGCCAGCGCGATGCGGCTGCGCGGCGTCAGGGTCAGTTCGCCGGGCATGCTGATCTCGATGACCCGCTCATGCTGCGTCAGCTCGGCGAGCTTCCGCTGCGCCAGCTGCAGCGCCTGATCCGGCGTCAGGTTCGGGCGGACGAAGACGTAGCTCTGCGGTGTGGCGAACGGCGCGGTGCCCGTGCTCGTCACCGTCTCCGTGTAGGCCGCCTGGTCGGCGGCGGACCAGCTCTTCACCGTGACGATGATGTCGCCGGCCAGCGTCAGCGTCCGCGCCATGCGCAGCGAGGCGATGTTGGCAGACCCGAAGCCCGGCGCGCCGAAGCCCGCCGCCCCCGGGGTGAGCACCATCTCGGGCACGGCGGCCTGCGCCGGCGGCTGGAAGAAGAGCGTGTTGCCGCGGACGAAGACGTCGAACGATTCCTGCTGGGCGAGCCAGACCAGCAGCGCCCATTCCGTCGTCAGGGTCGCAAACTGGTTGAGCGTGATCTGATCATGTTCCGAATCGTAGTAGCGCCCCACCGGGGTCGTCGTCGGCGTCACCTGGGCGGCGAGATTATGGCGCGCGGCGAGCAACGCGGCAATTTCGGAGGCGGTCCGGTTGGCAAAGCTCTCCTGGATCGGCGCGTCGATGAAGACCGCGGTGAGGTCGCGCCCCTCGATGCGCGCGGTGCCGGCGATCGGATCGATATCGATGGTGTCCGCGGCACCCTGCACCAAGCTCACCCAGGCCAGCGGCGGCGTGCCGGCGAACGGCGTGTCCGGCACCAGATCGGGCAGGAAGCCCATCTGCACGTCGATCATCACGAACCCGGTCGAGGCCCATGCCGCCATGGACCACACCGGATCGGCACCGAGCGCGACGCCGATCGAGAACCGGTCGGCGGCGAAGATGTTGTTGCTCAGAACCTCGGCGTCCCGCACCCCGGCGATCTCGGCGCCGTTCGCCAGCACGCGCAGCCGCGGCCGGCGCGAGGTGCCGGTGAACACGCTTCCGAACAGGCCGCTCATTGCGGCGCCACCCCGCCGGTCGCGCTCGCGTCGAGATCGGGAATGCGCAGCGTGACCACGCCCTGGAGCATCGGGTCGGACAGGCCGTTGAGCTGGGCGATGCGGATCCACTGGGTCGCGTCGCCCAGGAAGCGCGCGGCGAGGGCGAAAAGGTTGCCGCCGACGACGGTGATGGTTTGCATGATCGTGGCCTACGGGCTGGCATTCGCGAGATTGGTGGCGGTGCGGCCGAGATAGCCCTGCGCCGCGGAGAGCGCGGCGAGCTGGCCCGCCGCGCCGGTGGCACCGCCGAGTGCCGCGATGCCGCCGGCCGCATCGCCGCCGGCAAAGCCGCCGGCGGCGATCGGCCCGAGCGTGCCCTCCGCCGTCGTGATCGCCCCCGAGACCGCGGATTGCGTCCCGGCGAGCGCACTCTGCGCGGCGCTGTAGGCGCCGGTGCCGAGCGTGGTCGCGCCTGGCGCGGCCAGCGCCGCATTCGCGCCCGTGAGATCGACGCTCCCGCCGAGCAGCGAGGCGGCGCTGCCGAGATCGGCGGTGGATTGCGTCAGCAGCGTCAGCCCGGTCTGCACCAGTGCCTCGGCCTCGTCGCGCAGCACGGTGCAGACGATACGATAAGGAATCCAGTTGGCGCGCGTGTAGGTCGCCCGGAAGTCGGCGATGACGACGGTGTAGAAATACGAATCCCAGGTCAGCGGCAGCGGCGCCCCCTGCGCGCGCAGGAGATCGATCTCGTGCGCGCGCAGGCTCGCGTCCGGACCGGACAGCACGCCCCCGAACACCACCGGCGTGTCGTCGCGCCCGAGGGCGTCGATCACCCGCGCGCCGCCGGGCAGGTCGTGCACCGCCATGCGCTGGCGGCCGCCGAAGCCGATGCGCTCGGGAACCTCGAAGCCCTGGAACAGGACCGGGCCGAGCAGGAGGGCGATGTTGGACATGCCGCGCGGGCCTTTCGCCAGTTCAGGACGGGATCGCGCCGGGCCAGGTAAAGCTCTGGCGTGGATCGAAGCCGGCGGCGGCGGCCGGCGCGCGCGAGGCGGCGTCGGCAAGGTGGTTGGCAAGCCAGCGCCCGACGAGCC
>JAKAZO010000056.1:0-13147 GCA_021815825.1 Pseudomonadota bacterium | reverse complement strand
GCCGCGGTTTCCCGCCCGAGCGCGGCCAGGTGCGGCACCGACAGCGGCGGCCGCGCATCGCGCAAAGGACCAGGCGCGGTGTGGCCTCGCTCCGCCGTGCGCAGGCGCCGCTCCGCATGCCGCTCCGCGCCCCGTTCTGCGTTCCGTTCCGCGTTCTGGTCTGCAGGGCGCGCGCGTCGCCGTGCCGCCATGGCGGCATTGGCGTCCGCCCGGACCCGCTCAGCCTTGGCTTTGTGCGGTCCGGCGCCCGAGATGGACGGCACCGACAGGCGCGGCGTGCGGGTTGCGGATGCGTGCGTCGTCGCTCCCTTATCGGTGGCCGACGCCGCCTTGCGCGCTGCCCGCGGCGCCGGTGCGAGGGCAAGGCCCCGCCGCGGATCGCGGCTGGCCGCGGCGAGCGCGCGCGGCCCCAGCGGACCCGCTTCCATGGCCGGCCGCCCCGCGGCGATCAGGCGGGCCAGGCCGGCCCGGCTCGACGCCGTCGCCCGGTCGAGCGTCGCCAACTGGCGCCGCATGGCGGCAACGCCCTCGCCGACGCCATTATCCAGCGCCACCGAGACGCCGATGCTGTAGGCGTCGATCATGGCGCCACCAGCCGTCGCCTCGCTGGTCGCTCCCAGGGGGCCATTCTCGGCCGCGCTGCCATCCTCGGCCATCAGAACCCTCCGTTCAGCCCGTTGGTCAACGCGGCCACCACGGCGCGCGCCAGCCGTTCGCCGATGCGCCGGGCGATCTCCGGCCCGGCGGCGGCGGCGGCCCTTGCCAGCGCCGGTGACGGCACGCTTCCGGCGCTGCCGACTTCGCGCGCCGCGAGCGCCGCGCTCGCCGCGCCGGCGATCACGCGGCTGCCGCGCACGGTGTGGGCGATCGCCTCGCCCGGCGCGGCGCGTCGCAGCGCCGCTGCCAGGCACTGCCCGGCCTCGGCCAGGGCGGCGCGCTCCGCCGCTTCCAGCTCGCTCACCGCGCGCTCTCCTGCATCCCGGTCGTGTCCCAGCTCATCGCCTCCCAGTCGAACCGCCCGCCCGCCAGCGTGCCGAGCGCGACCACGAAGGCGAGCCGCTCCTCCGCTTGCAGGCTGAAGGCGACGTCGAACGGCACCCCGTTCCGGACCAGGAACAGGCAATCGATCAGATCGGGGTGCGAGCTCAGTTTTTTGCGCTGTCCCGGTCGAGTGGCCCGGCGCCGTCCTGCGCCTCGGCCAGCGCCTCGGCGACGGCGGTCAATCCGTCATCGCCGAGCAGTTGCACCGCGCGCTCGATCTGCGCCTCGTTGGCCGGGAACGGCAGCGGCACGTCGTCGATCGCGGTCACCGAGCAGGCCAGCATGGCGAGGCCGAGATAGGGTTCGTTCTGCGCCAGGTCCGGCCCCGCCGCCTTGAACAGGCGCAGCTTGTCGAGCGCGCCGAGCAGGCGGATCGCCAGCCGACGCCCGTTGGCATCGGTCGCGGCCAGCGTGCGCTCGGCGGTGGCGATGATGCGCTGCGATGGGGTCGCCATCACACCCGCCGCCGGCGCGAGGCGAAGAAGTCGAGCCGCTGCTTCACCGCCGCGTCGCCCCGCCAGCTGCCGGCATTGGCGAGTTTGAAGGCCACGCCATCATACTGGTAGGTCGAGACCGAGCCATCGGCCTCCTGCACGTACTGATACAGCGTGCCGGTGGCGAGGCTGCCCTGCGCGTAGTAGGCGGCCTCGATGGCGGCGATGAAATCGTCCACGGCGGCCGAGCCGCGTTCGAGTTCGAAGCTGCCCTCCCAGCCCTTCGGCAGTTCCGCGCCCATGTTCACACCGTCGAGGCGCTCGATGCGGATCGCGGTGGTGAGCTGGTGGCTTTCGAAGCCGGTGACGTAGGTGAGGTCCACCCGCCCGCCCGGCCCGACGACGACCAGCTGGCAGTCACGCCCGATCGAGAATTGTGTCGTTGGCATCTGCTATTCTCCCAAGACCTGTGGCGATCAGCCGCCGATCTGCCCGTTCGGCAGCGTCTGAAGCTGCACCGCGACCGTCTGTCCGCCCTGGAGGTTGACGATGAACTTCTCGTTGATGGCGAGATACTGCACCTGGCAATCGGCCTGCACGTAGCCGAGCCCGGTGCGTGCCGGCGGATTGTTGGAGCTGTCGCACACCACCTGGAACGGCACGCCGGCGCCGCTGTCGCCGAGCATGCCCTGGCTCAGCATATTCTGGAAAAACGCGAGCAGGGTGGCGCGGATCTGCTGGAACAGCGTGAGCGTGATCACCTGGCCGACATACTGCCCCATGCCGGAGGCGATGGTCGCCGCGATGTAGTTCGTCAGGCGGGTGTAGTTGTCGCCGTTGGTGGCGGCGTTGGAAGAGCTGTTGTGCCCCGCCCGCATGCCCCAGAAGGCGCCGCCCGGCTGCGGGTTCGCGATGACGTCGATGCCGGCGGCGAACAGCGCCTGCAGGTCGGCCTCGGAGTAGGTGCTGTTCTGGGCGCTGCCAGGCGAGCCCGATTTCTGCGTGCCGATGACGCCGTAGAGCGGCTTGTTGAGGCTCGACTGCTCGGGCGAGAGATTGGCCAGGCGCCCGGCCGCGAAGCCCTGCGGGCTGATGAGGCGGACGATACCGTTGGCCTGGTCGTTCCACCACACCCAGTCGCCGAAGATCAGCTTCGCGGCGTAGCTGTCCAGCCCGGCGCTCTGCTTGGTGCTGACGGCATCGGCAACCGTGTCGCCGGCGGGCCCGGTCAGGATCATGTAGATCCCTTCGGAGACGCCGAACCCGGCCTGCGTCGTCCACTGCGTCGGATCATCCGCGTCGGCGAGCAGCGCGACCGAGCAGCCCTGTCCGCGCAGGCAATAGAGCCCCTTGCGCGGGGCCACATCCTGCCCGACCAGCGTCGCGGCGGTGATGTTCGCGGCGCCGTCGGTGCCGGGCGTGCCATAGGCGAAGGCGAAGGTGGAGGCGGTCGGCATCGTCGTGAAGGCGTTGCCGAGCGAGGCGATGACGATCTGCGATGGCCCGCGCATCGCGCTCTGTCCGTTGTTGATCGCGACCACCACCGCCTGCCAGAACGCCTGGCCGGTGCCGCCGATATTGTCGAACACCTCCGGCGCGAAGCCGGGGAGCGAGACGGTGAAGCGCCAGGTGTTGGGCTGCGAGCCGGGGCTGAACGCACCGGTGATCTGGGTGCCGAAGCTGCCGGTGTAGCGCGCGGTCAGCACCAGCGGGCCGCTCGGCGAGTTGTTGTAGAACAGGCCGAGCTGGGCGGCGGTATCGGTCCCGTCGCTGACCCGCACGCAGCGGAAATTCTGCGCCCCCTGCTGCACGGCGGCCGCCATCGGCGTGCCGAGATCATATTTGCGCGGCATCACCGGACCGAAGCTGCGCGCATAGTCGCTCATCGTCGCGGCGATGACCGGCTGGCCCACGGGGCCCCAGGACGCGGTGCCGACGAGGCCCACCACATCGGTCGGCACCCCGTTCAGCACGAGGTTCTGTGGCGGCACGATCTGCACATAGAGATCGGGCACGATCAGCGCCGTGGTGTTGGCGCTAGCCTGCTGCAGGATCGGCATCGCTCAGCCCTCCTTGGTCTGCGCCGGGACAGACACGCGCACGACATGCGCGGCGTGCTCGCCGCCAAGGATGCGCGCGATCGTCTCCGCGTCGGTGACGACATCGCCTTTCGCGTGCGGCCCGAAGGCCTGCACGACGATCAGATGGAATTGCATCGGGCCTCTCTCCGAATTCAAACCAGGAATTCGCCGAACTGCGCGTCCGCATTGCCGAGAGTGATGTCGGCGAAGAGCAGGCTCGGCTGGGATTGGATCAGCGTCGTCGGGTATTCGACGCTGTAGATCAGGTCGCGGCGATACATCCCGCTCGCCTGCGCGCGGTCGATGCTGGTCGAGCCGGCGAACAGCAAGCGCCCGACGGTGCCATCCGGCAGCGAGAGAAACCGGATCTGCGCCATCGCGCCGTCGATGGCGCCGGCCGCCAGGTCGCGTGTGGCTGGATCGGGACACCAGCAGGTCAGCCGGAAGCTCTGCTGCTGGCGCCGGGTCTGCAACAGCGCCGGTTGCGCTGCGACGACGCGCGCCAGCAGCCGGCCCGCGCCGGGCACGGTGAGCATCGCACCGGCGACGCTCGCCCCCGGGATGCTCTGCGCCAGTGCCGCGGCGACTGAATCCGGCGTCTCGCCGGTGCCGACCTGGTGCACGAAGCTCACAGTGTCCACCCGCACCCCGGCGAGCAGGCCGGCTGCGGCGGTGCCGGTGAAGGTGACGCTGTTGCCGGTCACGGTGGCCGCCAGCGTCACCGTGGCCGGCGCCAGCATGCGCCACTCATCCATGTAGCGCGTCGTACTGCGCTGGCCGGCGTCGATACCGAAGACGCTGACATTCACCCAGCCCTCGGCAAGGTCCGCGTCCAGCGCCGCGGCCTCCGGCCAGCCGCGATAGATGCGGCACGGCGCGCCGATCGCCGAGGGCTCGGTGGTGCCGGCGGGGTAGAGCGCGGCGCTCGCGGCGGCGGCCAGAGCCGTCTCGATATCGGACTGATCGGCCATCAGCTTGCCACCTGCCGCACCGCGAGCCGCCAGCCGAGCGGGGAGAGTTCGGCCGAGGCGACGATGAAATTGCGTCCCAGATCGTCGGAGAGCAGATCGTCCACCCGCGGCACCGCCGCCGCGACCGAGGGCAGCAGCACCGAGAAGCCGGCGAGCCGCGTATCGCCCGGCAGTTCCAACGCGCCCGCCCCGCCCGGCCCGCCGCCGCCGGCGAGCACGCTCGCCGGCCACTCGGTGAGGATCGGGCTCAGCATGGCGCGGTTGACACCGCCATAGGCGTTGAGCCCGGCAAGCACCGGAGCGGCCGGCCGCGCCACGCTGACGACCCGGTTGGCGAGCACGCACAGCACCGGCAGCAAGGGCAACTGCTCGGCGAGAAACCACACCCGCCGCGAGCCACGCTCGGCGAGGTAGTCGCCAGGACGCGTATAGGCGGAATCGAACACCGCATAATACGCGGCGCGGCCATAGGCGCCGGCGCGGCGAAAGCTCGGGTCCTCGGCGTTGAACGCCACCGAGAGCCGCAGGAAACGGTTGCGCAGCACGAGCGGCGGGCCCGCGTCGCACGGGCGGAATGCGTCGCAGAGTACGCCGCCCTTGCGCGCAGCGATGCCCATGCCACGGCTGATGAGGTCCTGCAGTCGGGTCTCGTCCATGGCCTAGACCACCAGCGTGACGCCACCGGGCCCGAGCGCGGGGCCCGGCGGCAGGCCGAGAAAGCCCGCCAAACGCCGGCGCCATTCGTCGAGCAGCGCAGTGCGCTCGCGCACCTCCGCCTGGTTGCGCGTCCACACCGCCGCCTGCGCGGTGTCGAGATTGCCCGCCGCCGCCGGCACGCCGCTCTCCAGCGCGTAGAGCTGCGCCAGATATTGCCGCACCACCTGGAATTCCGCCGCGGCCAGGTTGTTCAGCCGGAATTCCAGCAGGCCGTAGGCCTGGAAGAAGCGCCAGCCCTGAAAGCCGGCCGGGCCGGCGCCATAGGCCGGATAGCCGCAGAAGCGGCGAATATCCGCCTTCTCGGCGTCGGTGAACGGCGCCGAGGAGAAGGCTAGGGAGCCGGACATGGGCTTTCTCCGGGGAGGGAAGGCCAGGGCTCCGCCCTGGACCCGCCAAAGGCGGAGCCTTTGGAATCCGTTCGCAGCGGGCCGGGGTGGGCTCTAGTAGATCGTGCCCTCGCCGCGGGTGAAGAACACGCTGCCGCCGCCGGCGGCGAGCACTGCGGCCGCGGTGCGGGCGTAGTCGCCCACATGCAGCAGCAGCCGCCCGCCCGCCGGCACCGGCGTGTCGGCGGCGGAGGCGGTGATGGAAGCATCCATGCCGAAGCGGACGAAGGCGATGGCGGTGGAGGCGTTGAACACCAGCACCGCCTCGCCCGCGCCCGCGAGCGCGACATTGGCCGAGGCGGTGCCGGCGGCGAGCGTCGCGGTGCCGGCGGCGCGGAACGGCTGGGTGGCTCCGATCGACATCGCCCGCGCCTCAGCCGATATGCTCGATCATCACCGCGCGCTTGAAAGCAGCGTTGGACGCGGTGGGGATCGTGGTCGGGTTGGTGGTGATGTCGGTGGGCGCGCAGAAGCCGCCGATCCAATACCAGGACTGCGCGATGATCTGCTGCAGCCGGTCGATCGGCTCGCGCGTGACCATGGCGACGCCATCGACGATGCTGACGATGGAATCCTTCGGCGCCACATCCTCGGCCGCCATGCCGGCATAGTCGCCCTCGACCAGCGCGCCCTTGCCGACGACGATCGGCCGGCGCACCACCAGGCCCGCGAGCGTCGGGTGCGGCTGCACGAACGCCTCGGTGGTGGGGAAGAAGCGCAGCCCGAGGAAGTCGTTGATCATGCCGCGGCGGAACACCTGGTTCGCCGAGGTCGCGCCGCGGAACAGTTCCTTGAAGTCCGGGTCCGCGAAAAGCTGGCGGGCGGAAATCGGGTCGAGATAGCAGTTGTAGGCGCCGTCGACCTCCGGCACCGCGTTGCGCCGCAGCGTGGCCACCGCATCGAGCAGGTTGGCCATGGTCAGCGTATCGGTGGCCTGCAGCCCCGCGGTGGTGCCGCGCGCACCGGGCCGCGCGATCACGCTCGCGGTGGCGGACTGCACCGCGTTGCCGGCGGTGCCGTCGCCGACGCTGACATTGCCCGAGAAGGTGAGGCTGCCGGAGACGCCGCCCGGCGCGGTGGAGACGTTGGTGGCATCGACGTTGACGCCGACCAGCGTATAGGCGTCCGCGCCGACGGTCACCGTCATCGGGCTGGCGGCGCTCACCGGCACCTGCACGCCGTTGACGGGAACGGTCTGGAAGCCGCGCACGTCATCGACGGCGATGGTCGGGCCGGCGGCGGCGAGCGTCTGCGCCACGCGGGTGTTGCCGCCGAAATAGGCCGCGAACAGCGCATTGCGCGCAAGCTCGTCCAGCGAACGGGCCGCCTGCTCGCCGTTGGTCCGCGCATTGAGCAGGAACTGCGAGGCGATCGCCACGCGGCTCGTCACCATGTTGAGGTCGGTGGTGGCGGCGTAGAGATTGATCCCGAGCGTGTACTGCTCGACGGCGAAATATTGCGGCGTGAGCCCGTTGTCGAGATTGGTGTTGGCATTCGGCGCCAGCGGCGTCGTCACCGACGGGCGCAGGCCGGCACGCGTCTTGGTCAGCGTTTCACCGATGCCGACGGCGAATTCCTCGCGGTCGGCGACGAGACGATAGGCCAGCCGCGAGGCCAGCGCCTCCTCGAACTCGCGATCGAGGAAGCCTTGCTGGATGATCGGCTGCAGGGCGAGGGGAAAGTTCTGAATGCCCATTGGGGTCCTCTTGTCGGTAACAGAGCGTTGGACGATGGATCAGCCTGCCGCCTCAGCGCGGCCGCAGCAGCGCCGCACGCGCGGCGCGGTACTCGTCGTCGGTCATCTCACGCGCCAGCTTCATGCGCGGCGGCTGCGCCGGCGGTGCCGAAGCGCGCGAGGAGGAAGAGCCGTGCAGCCCGAACAGCCACGGCTTCTCGCGCTTGAGCCGCGTCATCAGCGCCTCCGCTTCCACCACCTCGCCCTTGTCGTCGAGCGCGACGGTGGAGAGGTCGACAAGCTTGAGCCCGTCCAGATCCACCATCCCCGCGCGTGCCGCCGCCGCCTTCAACTCGGCCCGCACGACGCGCGCACGCGTCTCCGCGCTGGCGGCCTCGATCCGGTCCTGCAATTCGGCGAGCCGGGCCTGCAACGTCTCGATGCTTGGTGCTTCTTCGCTCTCGTCGCTCATGGCTTCTCCTCAGCGCCGGGCTTCTCCTCGTCGCCAGCGATCTGGCGCAGCTCCGCCGGCACGTCCTCGATGTCGTAGGTGTCGGCGATCGCCTTGACCGCGCTCTCGCGCGAAATCTGGCCCGCGGTGGCGAGCGTCGAGAGCGCCTGCGCATCCGCCAGCCGATCCGCCGCCGACGCCGGATACCAGCGTGGCCATTTGAGGGTGAGGCGCGTCGCCGGATCGAACACCGGCACCGCGCGCCCGCCGATTCGCAGCGGATAGATCGCGCCTGCGCGCAGCACCATCCGCGCCAGGCCGAGCAGCGCGCCCTCGCCGTAGCTGATGCGCAGATTGTCAGCGAGCCAGATCAGCCCCTGGTTCATCATCTCCAGCGCGCGGCCGGACGCGGGCGCGGACAGGCGCGAGGCATCGGCGCGGTTGCCATGCACGGCCTCCAGCGCCATCTCGCGCAGGAAGCGCACATAGTCGATCACCGCCGCCGCTGCGGTGCCGCCGATCTCGAGCAGCTTGGCGTCGCCCTTCTCGGAAACCACCAGCGCGGAGCCGGGACTCTTGATGATCTCACCGTCGGAGGCCGCCGGCTCCTTGATCAGCAGCGTCGGATCGGAGGAGTATTTCAGCCCGCGCCCGGCCTGGGAGAGCTGGTAGTCGATCTCGATCATGGTCTCGATCGCGGCGCGGAAGGTGCAGGCGCCGTCGATGTCCTCGCCCGATGCGGAGGGTCCGGGCAGGTTCTTCACCCAGACGATGGGCACGAAGCCGAGCCCGTGGCGGACGCTGCGCGCGGTGTCGATCTCCGGGGCCACCGCCGGGCCGTGAACCGGGGTCGGCATGAACCAGGTCTCGGCGGTATCGTCCCACCGCCGCATGAACCAGTATTCGGCGGCAGGATCGGCGATCTCGTAGCCCTGCTCGACGAGAACCGCGCCGGGCACCTTGTAGCGCTCGGTGACGCTGGCCAGCGTGTCCGGCGCGTCGGCGTCCCACGCCGGGCGCAGATGCAGGCTCTCCAGCACCGAGAAGAACACCCGCCCGCGCAGCACACGCATGAGGATGGCGACCGAGCCGACGGCGCCGCGCAGCGCGGCGTCGATCATCACCGCGTTGAGCCGCGTCTCCTTGGCCAGCTCGACGAACAGGGCGCGCAGCGCCTTGTCCGGTGCGTCGATGGTGGGGAAGTGGCCCTCGCTGAACAGCAGCGCTACCGAATCGTCGACGACGATGCGGCAGAGATTGCTGCGCACGGAGGGCGCGCGCTGGCGCAGCGGGATATACTCACCCCCCGCCCCGCGCTCGTCGGCGAAGGCGTAGGGCAGCGCGTCGTAGAGCGTGCCGTCCAGCACGCGGCGCAGGATGTCGAGCCGGCGCGTGCGCTCGGCATAGGCCGGATCACGCGGGATCGCGGCGGCGATGGTGTCGAACATGCATCCACCGTGATGAGTGGGCGTGATGAAGGAAAAACGGCAGTGGGCCGGTGCGGGCGCGGCCGCGGCGGTCAGCGCCCGAGCAGGCCGACGCGCACGGCGCGGGTGCGCGCCGGCGCGGCGAGCAGGGCGGCGAAGGCGCGGGCCAGCGCATCCACCTGGTCGTCCTTGCGGCCGACCGGGAAGTCCGCCAGCTCGGTGAGGAAGCCGCGATTCCAGGCGCCGCGCAGCAGCACCAGATTGCCGGCATTGGCCTGCGCCGCCGCCGGCATCGCGCGCGTGGTCTTCGCCCCGCTCTCCGGCGAGGCGGCGACGGTGAAGCCGGCGAGGGCGCGGATCAGGTAGAGCACCTGCGAGCGGCCCGCCTGGCCCGGATCCTGCGGCAGGGAAATGCGCACGGCGGTGCCGTCGCGCTCGGCGGTGGCGCGGATCGCCGCCTCCACCTCGTGCGGGCCGCCCTGCAGCCGCACCACGTCCTCGACGACGAAGCGCCCGGAGGGCTCGCGCGCGAGCCGCACGCCCACGGTCCAGTCGGGGTCGGTGCCGTCGGCGGCGGCGGAGGCGGCGAGGTCCCAGGCGCGCACGCGCTCGGCCTCGACCGGCGCGGCCTCGCTCAGCCCGATGCGCGCGGTCTCGAACACGAGCCCGGCCGGCGGCGTGGGGCTCTGCTGATAGAGCGCGGAAAAGGCGCGTTCGCCGATGCTGCGGCGCTTCCTCTCGAGCATGTCGCGGCTCTCCCATTGCGGCCAGAGCGCCGCGCCTTGGGCGCGGCCGAGCGGGTCGTTCGCTTCGGCAAAGGCGGGCAGGCGCAGGCAGCGCCAGTCCCCGGCGTCATCCTCCAGCAGCCGTCCGGCGAGGTCGTCCTCGTGCCAGCGTGTCATCACCACCAGCACGCGCCCGTGCGGGCGGAGCCGGGTGAGCAGGTCGCTGCGGAACCAGGCCCAGATCTCGTCGCGGTTGCGCGAGCTGTCGGCCTCGGCGTGGGATTTCAGCGGGTCGTCGAGAATGATCAGGTCGGCGCGCCGGCCGGTGACGGGGCCGCGGATGCCGGTGGCGAAATAGCCGCCGCCGCCGCGCGTATCCCAGTCGGCGGCGCCGCGCGTGTCGGCGGCGGGCCGGCAGCCGAGGCGGGCGCCGTGCTCGTCGAGCAGCCGGCGCACCTCGCGGGCGAAGGACCCGGCGAGCGAGGCGGTATGGGAGGTGGCGATCACCCGGCTGGCCGGGTCCTGGGCGAACCACCAGGCGGGAAACAGGGTCGAGGCGTAGGTGGATTTGGCCGCGCCGGGCGGCATCAGCACCAGCAGCCGGTCCGACGTGCCGCGGGCGAGCGCTTCGAGTTCGGCGATCAGGCGGAGATGATGCGCCGCCGGCTCATGCCCCCGCGGCGCCAGCGCCAGGCGCGCCCAGTCCGCCAAAGAGGTCCGGATGCGCTGGCGCAGCGCCCGCTCGGCGCTGAGCGCGCTCGAGCTCGTCGTCCGAGAGCCGGGCAGGATCGCCGGCAGCAAGGGAATCGGCGACGCTGGAGCGTCGGGAGTGGACGTAGGGGGCGGCGATGCGCGCGATCGCGACGGCGCCATCGAGGTCGCCTTCCTGCCACTTCGCGCGCATGACGGCGAGGAGGATGGCGAGCGGGGACGGGGCATGATCGGCGGTCGCCTCGGTCATGGCGGGGGAACCCTCGGGCAAGGGGGAGAGCCGGACGGGAGGGGATGGGAAAGAGGCGGCGGCCGGAGCGGCGCGCGCAAACCTCCATCATGGTGGGGTTTATACGTCAGACTGGGGCGTGTGGGCAAGACAAAAATCCGCTTGGCGGCATTTTTTCCTTTTCCCCCACCCCCGGCGGCGCATGGGGCCGGTTTCGACCGCCGGGGCGTGCGAAAATTCCAAGCCATAGGCTATGGATTTCCGGATCCGCTGGCGGCAGATGGCAAGAGCCGAGTGGGCGGCGCGCAATTCTCGCGCAGATAGCGAAAGCGCCCAATGGATGCACGGCGAACTGCAAGGGTTGATTTTTGCCGCTGCATGGGTCTTTATGTCCCACCGAAGGGGCTTGGTCTGTTGAACGAAAGGTGTCGAGGAACCGCAATGCTGCATCGGGTGCGCCGATTCTTGCCTGGATTTCTGGCTGCTGCGGCTTTGCTCGCGGCGACGCCAAAGGCGGAGGCCGCCCTGGCGGGGGACCGTCTGCGGCCGGAGACCGGCCTGATCAAGGGGGCGAGCGCCAAGCCGCACCGAACCCATGCCGTCAAGCGCTTCGCCCGCGCCCGCGTGCGGCCGCGCAGCCACGCCGCCGAGGCGCAGTCCGGCTGGACCATGGCCTCGGGCACGGAGATCGCCCGCGCCTCCTGGTATGCCGGGCGCTTCACCGGGCGGCGCACCGCCAGCGGCACGATCTATCAGCCGGACGGGCTGACCGCGGCGCATCCCTCCCTGCCGCTGGGCAGCCATATCCGCGTCCATCTGCTCGGCTCGTCCCGCTACGTGGATGTCACCGTCACCGATCGCACCGGCCATCACGGCCACGTGATCGACCTCTCCCGCGGCGCCGCCCGCGAGCTCGGCATCCTTCAGCGCGGCACCGCGCCGGTCGAGATCAGCCGGCTCTGACCCCGCGCGCCGCGCCGCTGCTCGGCCTGCTGCTCGCCGCCTGCGCTGGCCGCGAGACCCTGATCGGCGGCTACGATGCCCGCTGGGTCGGCAGCATCACCGCGGATCCCGCGACCCCAGCCGCCAACTGCCCTGGTCCGAGCGCGGCCACCCTGGTGCTGCGCCGCGCCGACGATACCGTGATCTTCAGCCCGACCGATGGCGTCCTGCTCCTGCGCGGCAGCCGCGCGCCGGACGGCATGGTGCACGCGCGGCTCGATCTCGTCTCCGTCCAATCCGGCCAGCCCTGGCCGCTGGTGCTGGACGGCACGCTGGCCGAGACCGGGTTCACCGGCACCTACACCACGCCCACCTGCCGCTACCGCGTCGCCCTCGCCCCACCCAAGCCCCCGCCGCCGCGCTATTTCGCCCCGAACAACATCGTCCAGCAGGCCACGGGGCTGAAACTGCCGTAGCCGTCGGCGGCAGTCCGGCTATAGTCGCCGCGAGGAGGCGAGATGCTGACTGACGACGAATTGCTGCGCCGGCTCCGCGACGTCGAGGCCGACCATGTCGAGCGCACCGCTCAGCGGCGCGAGCGTGACAAGGTCGGCGAGGCAATCTGCGCCTTCGCCAACGACCTTCCCGATCGCCGCGACGTGGGCGTGCTCTTCGTCGGCGTCCATGACGACGGGCGCTGCGCCGGGCTCACCATCGACGACGATCTGGCGCAATGGCTGCTGAGTTTTGCTGACGATGGCCGGACCGTCCCTCTGCCGGTGATGACCGTGCGTAAGGTGACGCTCGACGGTTGTGATGTCGCGGTGGTCGAGGTTTCGCCCTCGGACTCGCCGCCGGTGAAATACAAGGGTCGTACCTGCGTCCGCCGTGGCCCGCGCCGCGGCTTCGCGACCCCGGAGGAGGAACGGCGGCTGGCAGAGAAGCGGCGCCGCGCCGTGCTGCCCTTCGACCAGACCCCGCTGCCGGGGGCAAGCCTCGCGGATCTCGACCTGCTGCGCTTCGAGCAGGAGTATCTTCCCGCGGCGGTTGCCCCCGACGTGCTGGCCGAGAATGGGCGCAGCCGGGAAGACCAGATGCGCTCGCTCCGGCTGCTCTCGCCGGACGGCATCCCCACTCTTGCGGGTCTTCTGGTGCTGGGGCGCGATCCGCGGAACTGGTGCCCGGGCGCCTATATCCAGCTTGTCCGCTATGCCGGCACCGAGATCACCGAAACAATCCGTGACCAGAAGGAAATCGACGGCACGCTCGGTGAGGTGCTGCGCCGGCTGGACGAGGTGATCGAAGCCAACATCGCCCAACGCACCGATCTCTCCGGTGGCACCACCCGCATCCGGCC
>JAKAZO010000130.1 GCA_021815825.1 Pseudomonadota bacterium | reverse complement strand
CTCCGCCTCCCGGCGCAGCGGCTCCAGCGCCGCGGCCCGCGCGCGATCGACGCTGAGCGCCACCTGCACCAGGCCGCCGCGGACCTCGATGCCCTCGACCATGCCGGCGGCGACGACGTCCTGCCCGCTCGCCGGGTCGCGCAGGCTCCGCAGCGCCGCGCGCAGCGTCTCTTGTGTGGGGTTGCTCATCCGCTTGCCAGCCTTTCCTGTCCGGTCGATAACCATGCGCCGCTCCGGCTATCGATATGCATCCGGTCGGCGCGCGCGCCAATGGCCCCGGCGCCGTAACGGCGCGGACACAGACAGCTCCGTAACGGCGCGGACACAGACAGCTCCGTAACGGCGCGGACACAGACAGCGCCGTAACGGCGTGGACAGAGACAGCGCCGCAACGGCGCGGACAGAGACAGCGCCGCAACGGCGCGGACACGGGCAGCGACGCAAGGCGCGGACACAGGAGGAGCGGCGATGTCTTGGAACAGCGGCGGGAATTCCGGCGGCTCGGGGCCGTGGGGTCCGCCCGGGCGGCCGAACGGCCCGCGCCTGCCGCCGGGCCGCGGTGGCCCGCCCTTCCCCGACCTCGACGAGTTCCTCGCCTGGCTGCGCGCGAGCTTCGGCGGCGGCGGACCCGGCCGGCCGGGCGGACTCGGGCCGGCGAGCTTCGGCGGCGGCCGCGGCCTCGCCCTGCTGGTGGTGGCGCTCCTCGGCGTCTGGCTCGCCAGCGGCCTGTTCCGCGTCCAGCCGGACCAGCAGGGCCTGGTGCTGCGCTTCGGCGCCTATGTGCGCAGCGCCGGACCGGGGCTGAACTACCACCTGCCCTGGCCGATCGAGACCGTGGAGCGGCCGGCGGTGACGCGCATCAACCGCATCGAGATCGGCTATCGCTCGCGCGGGCGTGACGAGATCACCGGGGAGATGCGCCCGCCGCGCGATGTCGGCGTCGAAAGCCTGATGCTCACCGGCGACGAGAACATCATCGACATCAACTTCACCGTCTTCTGGCACATCAGCAACGCTGCGGACTTCCTGTTCGGCGTGCGCAACCCGGAGGAGACGGTGAAATCCGCCGCCGAGAGCGTGATGCGCGAGGTGATCGGCCGCACGCCGATCCAGCCGGCGCTGACCGCGGCGCGGGCGCAGATCGAGACCGCCGTGAACAAGGGCACGCAGGCGATCCTCGACCGCTACGGCGCCGGCGTCGAGGTGACGCAGGTGCAGCTCCAGCGCGTCGATCCGCCGGCGGCGGTGATCGACAGTTTCCGCGACGTGCAGCGCGCCAATACCGACGCCGAGCGCATGCGCAACGAGGCCGAGGCCTACCACAACGACATCGTCCCGCGCGCACGCGGCGACGCGGCGCACATCGTCGCCGACGCCGATGGCGCGCGGCAGGCGGCGATCGCGGAGGCCACCGGCCGGGCGCAGCGCTTCGACAGCGTGCTCGCCGCCTACCGCGCCGCCAAGGACGTGACGCTGCGCCGGCTCTATATCGACGCCATGCAGAGCGTGGTGGAACACGCGCAGACGGTGGTGGTGGACCCGACGCTGAAGGGCGTGCTGCCGCTGCTCACCCTGGCCCCCGAGCCGGCGCGGCCGCAGGCGCCGCCCGCGTCCCCCTCGCCGCCGCCCTCGACCACGCCATCTGGCGCGGCCCAACCGGGAAAAGCGCCATGAACCGCCTGCTGCCCTTCGGCGCCATCCTGCTGCTGCTGGCCGCGATCGTCGCCGGCTCCAGCCTGTTCACCGTCGCCCAGACCGAGCAGGTGCTGATCACCCAGTTCGGCCAGCCGATCCGCGTCATCACCGCGCCGGGCCTGCACGCCAAGCTGCCCTTCGTGCAGACCGCGATCCCGTTCGACCGAAGGCTGCTCGATTTCGACGTCGCCAGCGAGGAGGTCATTCTCGGCGACCAGCGCCGGCTGATCGTGGACAGTTTCACCCGCTTCCGCATCGTCGATCCGCTGCGCCTGTTCCAGGCCGCCGGCCCGACCGAGGGCGTGATCGAGGCCCGGCTCGGCGCCGTCGTCTCCGGCAGCCTGCGGCGCGTGCTCGGCAATGAGAGCCTGCTCGACGTGCTCTCCGCCCAGCGCGACCGCATCATGAGCCGCATCCGCACCGAGGTGAACGGGGAGATGCAGGGCTTCGGCATCGCCGTCGAGGATGTCCGCATCCGTCGCGCGGATCTGCCGGAGGAGAATACCGAGGCCATCCTCAGCCGCATGCAGTCCGAGCGCGAGCGCGTCGCCCGCCAGGCCCGCGCCGAGGGTGCGGAGGCCTCCGCACGCATCCGCGCCGGGGCGGAGCGCGAGCGCACGGTGCTGCTGGCCGACGCCCGCGGCACGGCGGAGAAATTGCGCGGCGAGGGCGAGCAGAAGGCGATCGGCATCTACGCCGCGGCCTTCGGCAAGGACCCGACCTTCTTCACCACATGGCGCACGCTGGAGGCCTATCGCGAGGGCTTCGGCGCCGGCACGAGCCGCCTCGTGCTCTCAGGCGACGCCGACTTCCTGCGCCTGCTGCGCCACGCGCCGACCGCTCAGGATTTGGGCGCCGCCCAGCCATCCTCGCCGGGCTCGATCGACATCCCGGAGGTCGGCTCGACCCAGACCAGGTGATCGCGCACTTCCTTCACCCCGGGCGCGTTCTCGGCCACCACCCGCAGCGCCTTGCGCTCGCGCTCGTCGAAGATCACGCCGTCGAGATGCACCAGCCCGTCATGGACGGTGACGATCACCCCGTCCCGCCGGCCCCAGGGCTGGCGCTCGATCTCGGCCAGGATGGCGCGGCGGATGGCGGTATCGCCCGGCGCCGGCTCGGCATCCTTGGCCAGCATCTGTGACAGGGCGCGGATCAGGTCGGCGCGGCTGACGATGCCCACCGGCACGCCGGCGCTGACCACCGGCAGACGGCGGACATGCTTGCGCTCCATCAGCCAGACCACGTCGGCGAGCGGTGTGTCGGGGGCGACGGAGACGACATCGGCGGTCATGATCTCGCCCACCGTGCGCGCGTGCGCCTGCACATAGTCGGCCGCCGACCGCCCCGGCCCGAGCAGGAAGGCGAGCCAGCGCGGCCGTTCGGTCTGCGTGCCGAGCTCGGCCCGGCGCAGCAGATCCCCCTCGGTGAGGATGCCGGCCAGCCTTCCATGCGCATCCACCACCGGCACGCCGCTGATGTGCTTGTCCAGCATGAGATGGATCGCCTCGCGCACCGCCGCGTCGGCGCGAACGGTCACGATTTCACGAGTCATGATGTCGGCGACGGTGATGGGCGATGCTGGCATGGGCGATGCTGGCACGGGCGATGCTGGCATTGGCGTTCCTGGCTCTGACGTTCCTGTCATCCCCGCTCTCCTGACGCTTTCCGACGTAGGGCCGCAACGATGCCCCCCAGCCTCGCGCGCCGCGTTGATGCAGGTCAAGGGCGGCCACGCCCGCTATTGCAGGTCGTGCCGCCAGGGCAGCAAGGCCCGCTCCAGGCGATGGACCAGCGCCGACAGCACCAGCGCCAGCGCCACCGTCACGGCGAGCTCGGCGAACACCTTGGAGATCACGTAGAGACTGCCGGCCTTGAAGATGGCGTGGCCGAGCCCCTCGTCGGAGGACATGAACTCGCCGATGATCGCGCCGACGAGGGCGAAGCCGACGGTGAGCTTGAGGCCGGCGAAAATGTCGGTGAGCGAGGCCGGCAGCACCAGATGGCGGAAAATCTGGTGCTTGTCGGCGCCGAGCGAGCGCATCAGGTTGATCTGGTCGGGATCGACGCCGAGCGCGCCCTTGTAGGCGATCACCAGCGAAACGACCACGACCGAGAGCGTCGCCATCGCCAGCTTGGAGGCGAAGCCGGTGCCGAACCAGATGATGACGATCGGGGCCAGCGCCACGATCGGGATCGAACCCAGCGCCAGGATGAACGGCTGCAGCACGCGCGAGACGAAGCGCGAATACCACAGCGCCAGGCCGATGCCGGTGCCGAGCAGATTGCCGAGCGCGAAGCCGGCCAGCGTCTCCAGCCCGGTGACGAGCGTATCCGCGAGCAGCGTGCCGTCGCGCGCGGCAGCGATCAGGGCCGCGGCGATGGCGCCGGGGGAGCCGAACAGGAACGCGTTCACCGCCGCCCCGCGCGTCGCCACCTCCCACGCCGCCAGCAGCAGCGCCAGCAGCGCCATTTGCGCCGCGAACACGCCGAGCCGCCCCCGCCAGCGCCGCCGCGCCCGGCCGGCCGGTCTCGGCGCCACCATGGCAGGCTCGGCGCTGTCCGACACCGAAGCCATGCTCAGTGCAGCTCCAGCTCGTTCCAGATGGTGCGGACATAATGCGCGAACTCCGGCGCCTCGCGCGCCTGGATCATGTCGGTGCGATCGCCCGGCAGCTCGATGCGGTGCTCGGTGATCACGTGCGCGGGCCGGCGCGAGAGCACGATCACGCGGTCCGAAAGACTGACCGCTTCCTCGATGTCATGCGTGATCAGCAGCAGCGCGCGCTGCTCCTCGCGCACCAGCCGCGCCGTGTCACGCTCGATCAGCAGCTTGGTCTGGAAATCCAGCGCCGAGAACGGCTCGTCGAGCAGCAGCACCTCCGGGTCCG
>JAKAZO010000055.1 GCA_021815825.1 Pseudomonadota bacterium | reverse complement strand
GTTCTGTTGCTGCCGATCGTGGTGGGGGGCGCGTGGTGGTGGGCGCATCGGCCGGCGCCGCTGCCGCCGTGGATCGCCTCCGGGAATGGCCGGCTGGAAGCCGACGAGGTGGACATCGATACCAAGTTCGCCGGTCGGATCCTGAAGCTGTATGTCGATGAAGGCGACCTGGTGAAGGCCGACCAGGTGGTTGCGGTGATGGATACCCGCGATCTCGATGCGCAACTCAAACAATATCAACAGATTCTGCAGCAAGAGCAGCACGCGCTGGAGCAGGCGAAGGCGAACCAGACCGCACAGGACGCGGTGGTGAAACTCGCGCGGCAGGAGCTGGCGCGCACGGCCTATCTCGTGCCGCGGGGCGCTGCCACCGTTGAATTGTTCGACCAGCAGACGCAGCAGCTCAACAGCGCGCTGGCGACGCTGAATGCCGATGCCGCCGCCGTCGAAGCGGCGCAGCACGCGCTCGAGGCGGCTGCGCATCAGATCGAATTTTATGCCGTCGAGATCGCCGATAACCGGCTCTTCGCGCCCAAAAACGGGCCTATCGAGTACAGAGTGGCCAACATCGGGGAAGTGCTGCCGGCAGGCGGCAAGGTCTTCACCATGCTTGACGCCTCCTACATCTACATGGACATCTACCTGCCCACCGGGCAGGCCGGCCGGATCAGGATCGGGGCGGATGCCCGCATCGTGCTCGACGCCTACCCGAACCACGTCATTCCCGCGCGCGTCGTCTTCGTCGCCAGCCAGGCACAGTTCACCCCGAAGACGGTGGAGACCAAGGACGAGCGCGACAAGCTGATGTTCCGCATCCGGCTTCGGATCGACCCGGAACGGCTGGAAGGGCGTGAGGCGATGGTGCGCACCGGCCTGCCCGGCATCGGCTATGTGCGCACCACCGCCTCCACCGCCTGGCCGCCCAGCCTGGCGCCGAGCCCGCCGCCTCCCCTCGCACCGTGAGCCACGCGATCGACAGGGTGGCCCAGTTCGAGCATGTCACGCAGCGCTATGGTCGCGCCGTCGCGCTCGATGACGTCGTGCTGTCGCTCCCCGCCGGCTGTCTTGTCGGGTTGATCGGGCCGGACGGTGTCGGAAAATCCTCGCTACTGGCCATCGTCGCCGGGGCGCGGCAGATCCAGTCCGGCTCGGTGCGCGTGCTTGATGGCGACATGGCCGACGCCGCGCATCGTCGCGCCGTGTGCCCGCGTATTGCCTACATGCCGCAGGGGCTCGGCAAGAATCTCTATCCCGACCTCAGCATTCGCGAAAACATCGCATATTTCGCGCGCCTCTTCGGCCAGTCCCGCGCCGAGCGCGCCGACCGCATCGAGGACCTGCTCGCCAGCACCGGCCTGGCGCCGTTCGGCGATCGTTCGGCCGGGAAACTCTCCGGTGGCATGAAGCAGAAGCTCGGCCTCTGCTGCGCGCTGGTTCACGACCCCGACCTGCTGATCCTCGACGAGCCGACGACCGGCGTCGATCCGCTATCGCGCCGGCAGTTCTGGGACCTGATCGGACGAATCCGCGCGCGCAGCCAGGGACTCTCCGTTCTCGTCGCCACCGCCTACATGGAGGAGGCCGAGCGGTTCGACTGGCTGGTGGCGATGAACGCCGGCCGGATCGTCGCGACCGGGACCCCCGCCGCGATCAAGCAGCAAACGGCCGCACGCACGGTCGAGGAAGCCTTCATCGCCCTGCTGCCGGAGGCTGAACGGCGCGGCCATGTCACCCCGGTTGCGCCCCCGCGACGGGCAGGCACGAGCGAGCCGGTCATCACCGCGCGCGGCCTCACCTGCCGCTTCGGGGATTTCACCGCCGTCGATCACGTCAGCTTCGACATCGCGCGTGGCGAGATTTTCGGCTTCGTCGGCTCGAATGGCTGCGGCAAGACGACGACGATGAAGATGTTGACGGGCTTGCTGCCGGCAACGGAAGGCGAGGCGCTGCTGTTCGGCAAGCCGATCGATGCCAGCGACCTCGAGGCGCGCCGCCGGGTCGGCTACATGTCGCAATCCTTCTCGCTCTACGGCGAATTGACCGTCCGCCAGAATCTCGACCTCCATGCCCGTCTGTTTCATCTGTCGCGGCAGGAGATGCGGCCGCGGATCGCTGAACTGATCGAACGCTTCGACCTCGGCCCGCATGTCGAACAGCGTCCCCAGGATCTGCCGCTCGGCATCCGCCAGCGCCTGTCGCTGGCGGTCGCGATCGTGCACCGGCCGGAGATGCTGATCCTCGACGAACCGACGTCGGGCGTCGATCCGCTGGCACGCGACCGTTTCTGGGAGCTTCTGATCGATCTGTCGCGGAACGATGGCGTCACCATCTTCGTGTCGACGCACTTCATGAACGAGGCCGAGCGTTGCGACCGGATCTCGCTCATGGAGTCCGGCCATGTCCTGGCCACCGACACGCCGGCCGGCCTGGTCGCGTCCCGTGGTGCCGCCACGCTCGAGGACGCCTTCATTGCCTATCTCGAAGCGGCGACGAATGCCCGCGCCATGGCGGCGCCGCCGGCGGAACCGACGCGCCGCGCCGCTCGTCGGCCTCCCGAGGCGAGCGGGCGGTTCAGCCCGCGGCGTCTCGTCGCCTGCACCATCCGCGAGACGCTGGAGCTGGTGCGCGACCGGGTCCGGCTCGCCTTTGCCATCTTCGGTACCGCCTTCCTCATGCTGGTGTTCGGCTTCGGCATCTCGACCGACGTCAATTCACTCACGTTCGCCGTGCTCGATCATGATAACACGCACGAAAGCCGTGCCTATCTGGAGGAAGTCCGCGGCTCGGCCTATTTCATCGAAAAACCGCCGCTGCAGGATTACAAAGACCTGGAAGAGCGTCTCGCCGATGGCAGCATCGATTGCGCCATCGAGATCCCGCCGGCGTTCGGCCGTGATATCGCGCGCGGCCGCCCGGCCACGGTGGGCGCCTGGGTCGACGGCGCGCGGCCATTCATCGCGCAGACCATCCGGGGCTATCTGCAGGCGATGAATCAGCTCTACCTGACCGATCCCGCCGTGGTGACAACCGCGCCGCCTCCCAATCCGGTTGCCGACATCGAAGTCCGTTTCAAATACAATCAGAATTTCGAGAGCATCTACGCGATGGTTCCTTCGACACTGGCGCTGGAACTGGCGCTGTTCCCGGCCATCCTGATGGCGCTGGCCGTGGTCCGGGAGAAAGAACTGGGCTCGATCACCAATCTTTACGTCACGCCGGTCAGCCGCCTGGAGTTCCTGATCGGGAAGCAACTGCCCTATATCGCCCTGGCGATGGTCAATTTCGTCCTGATGTTCCTGATGGCGCTGTTCGTGTTCCACGTCCCGCTGAAGGGAAGCTTCCTGCCGCTGTTGCTGGGAACGCTGATCTATGTCACCGCGACGACGGCATACGGCATGCTGGTCTCGGCCTTCGCCCGCACACAGATCGCCGCCCTGTTCGGCACTGCGATCCTGACCGTTCTGCCGGCGACCATGTTCGCCGGAATGACGGTTCCGGTCTCGTCGCTCACCGGCATGGCCCAGATCATGGGCCGGCTGTTCCCGATGACCTATTTCCTTCCCATCAGCGTCGGCACCTTCACCAAGGGGCTCGGCTTCGCCGATCTCGCGACGCAACTGGCCGCCCTCGTCGTCTTCGTACCGGCGCTGCTGATGCTGAGCCTGCTGCTGCTCCGCAAGCAGGAGCGTTAGGCGCGGCCCGGTGGGAAGCATCGCCAACATCTTCTGGCTGGGGACCAAGGAGCTGCGCAGCTTCCTGCACGATTACGTCCTGCTCGCCCTGGTCGCCTACAGTTTCTCGTTCGCCATCATCGCACAATCGCAGAGCAGCTCGCAGGAGGTGCATAACGCCTCGATAGCCGTCGTCGACGAGGACCATTCGGAACTGTCGCGCCGGATAGCGCACGCCTTCCTGCCGCCTTTTTTCAAGCAGCCGCAGTCGATCGCGGAACGCGACATCGTTCCGCTGATGAACGCCGGCCGCTACACCTTCGTGCTCGACATTCCGCCGCATTTCGCGCGCGACGTGCTCGGGAGGCGGGATCCTGGCCTGCAGCTGGACGTCGATGCGACGGCGATGGTGCAGGCCGGCCTCGGCGCGGGCTATGCACAGCAGATCATCACGAATGAAATCAACGATTTTCTATCGCGCGCCGAAGGCACCCCGCCGAGCCCGGTCAACATCAATGTGCGCATCGCCTTCAATCCGAATGCGGAAACGCCCTGGTTCACGAGCGTCATGGGGATCATCACCAGCATCACCATGCTGGCGATCGTGCTGGCCGGCGCCGCCGTCGTCCGTGAACGCGAACACGGCACGATGGATCACCTGCTGGTCATGCCGCTGACGCCGTTCGAGATCGCGATGTCCAAGATCTGGGCCAACGGCTTCGTCATCCTGGTGGCGACCGCGCTGTCGCTGTATTTCGTCCTGCGCGGCCTGCTGCACATCCCCATCGCCGGCTCGGTTCCGCTGTTCCTCGGCGGAGTGGCCCTCTATCTGTTCTTCGCCACCGCGATCGGAATTTTCCTCGGCACCGTTGCGCGCTCGATGCCGCAGCTCGGGCTGCTGTATCTGCTGGTCTACCTGCCGCTCAGCATGCTGTCCGGCGCCAACACCCCGCTCGAGAGCATGCCCCCCTGGCTCGCGAGCGCGGTGCAGATCTCGCCCACCGTGCATTTCGTCTCGTTCGCGCAGGCGATCCTCTATCGGGGGGCCGGCTTCCTGATCGTGTGGCCCGAGTTCGCCATCGTGGCTTTGGGCGGCGGCGTGTTTCTCGCGCTGTCGCTGTGGCGCTTCCGTGCCGTCACGTCCGCGACGATGTAGCGCGGGCCGCGCGGGTGGGGGCGGGCCCAGCCGCGCCGTCCCTCAACCGAGCCGTTCCTCAACAGATCCGTGGCAACTGCTCGCCGCTCAGCAGGTCGAGCACCCGGGCGCCGCCGATCGTCTCGGCCAGCACCCGTGCGCGCCCGCCGGCCGGGCGCACGCGCCCGATCATTGCGGCGGCCGCGCCGGCGGGCTGCGCGCGGAGAATCGCCAACGCCCGCGCCGCGTCGGGCTCGGGGACGAAGGCCACCAGCCGGCCCTCGTTCGCGACGTACCAGGGGTCGAGCCCCAGAATCTCGCACGCGCCCTGCACCGGCTCGCTCACCGCGACGGCGTCGGTTTCGATCGAGAGCTCCAGCCCGGCGGCCGAGGCGATCTCCACCAGCGCGGTCGCCAGGCCGCCGCGCGTCAGATCGCGCAGGCAGTGCAGCCGTACCCCGGCGGCGATCAGCGCCGCCACCGTGGGGGCGAGGCAGGCGAGATCGCTGGCCACCGGCGGGTCGAACCCCAATCCCTCGCGCGCCGCCATCACGGCGATGCCGTGCCGGCCGACATCCCCGCTCAGCAGCACGGTGTCGCCCGGCCGCACCTGGTCCGGCCCGATCGTCACCCCGGGCGGGATCAGCCCGACGCCGGCGGTAGCGATATAGACGCCGTCGCCCTTGCCGCGCTCCACCACCTTGGTATCCCCGGTCACCACCTGCACCCCGGCCGCCGCCGCGGCGCGCCCCATGGCGGCGGCGATGCGCCGCAGGCGCGCGATCTCGAACCCTTCCTCCAGGATGAACCCGGCGCTGAGCGAAAGCGGCGTGGCGCCGCACATCGCCAGATCGTTGACCGTGCCGATCACCGCCAGGCTGCCGATGTCCCCGCCGGGGAATTCCAGCGGGGTGACGACGAAGGAATCGGTCGTGAAGGCGAGCCGGGCCCCGCCCACCGCCAGGGTGGCGCCGTCGTGCAGCGGCGTCTCCGGCGCGGTGCCGAAACAGGGGCGGAACAGATCGGCGACGAGCCGCGCCGTCATCGCCCCGCCGCCGCCATGGCCGCGCTCGATCACGCCGTCCTCGGCGGCCGGCAGCGGGCAGGCCGGGCCGCTCATGCCGCCGTCCGGCGGTAGCGGTGATAGGCGGCGCAGGCGCCCTCGGAGGAGACCATGGTGGCGCCGAGCGGGTGGTCCGGCGTGCAGGCGGTGCCGAAGGCGGGGCAGTCGGTCGGGCGGCGGCGTCCGCGCAGGATCTCGCCGCTGAGGCAGGGGCCGGGTCCGATCGGCGCGGCGATGGCGGGGTGGAAGCGGGCGCGCGCGTCGAAACCCGCATAGGCGGGGGCGAGGTCGAGCCCGCTCGCCGCGATCTCGCCCATGCCGCGCCAGATGCGTGGCGCGGGCACGAACACGCGCCGCAGCGCCGCCTGCGCCACCGCGTTCCCGCCGGGGCGGACCGAGCGGGCGTAGAGATTCTCCACCTCGGCGCGGCCGTCCTCCAGCTGGGTCAGACAGGCCAGCAGCCCGTGAAGCAGATCGACCGGCTCGAACCCCGTCACCACGATCGGCACGCCGAAGCGGCGCGCGATCGGTTCGTACTCGTCATAGCCCATCACGGTGCAGACATGCCCGGCGGCGAGGAAACCCTGCACCGGATTGTCGGGTGCAGCGAGCAGCGCGCCGATCGCCGGCGGCACCAGCACATGGGCGCAGAGCAGGCTGAAATTGGCGAGCCCGGCCGCCTCCGCCTGCAGTACCGCGATGGCGGAGGCGGGCGCCGTGGTTTCGAACCCGACCGCGAGGAACACCACCTCCCGCGCCGGGGCGGCCCTGGCGAGCGCCACCGCGTCCAGCGGCGAATAGACCATCCGCACATCCGCGCCGCGCGCCCTGGCGCCGAGCAGGCTGCCGGCGCTGCCCGGCACGCGCGCCATGTCGCCGAAGGAGCACAGCGTCACGCCGGGCATGGCGGCGAGCGCGATCGCCGTATCGATCACCTCGGCGGCGGTGACGCACACCGGGCAGCCCGGCCCGTGCAGCAGCGTCACCGCCTCGGGCAGCATCTGGTCGATGCCGTGGCGCAGCAGGGAATGCGTCTGCCCGCCGCAGATTTCCATGATCGTCCAGGGCCGGCTCACCCGCGCCCGGATCGAAGCGGCCAGGCGGCGCGCGGCGGCGGGATCGCGGAACTCGGCGAGGTATTTCATTCCTCCTCCTCCAGCGCGTCCAGGCTGGCGAGGGTGCGCGCCGCTTCCTCCGGGTCCAGCACCGCGATCGCCACGCCGGCATGGACCAGCACGTAGTCGCCCACGCGCGCTTCCGGCACGAAGGCGAGCGCGATCTCCTTGACGATGCCGCCGAACGCGACCCGGGCGGAGCGGGTCAGCGGATCCTCGCCGGCGATGGCGCGCACCTGGCCTGGAACGGCGAGACACATCAGCCAGCCTCCTCGATCAGCGGGTGGGCGGCGAAGGCGATCTGCCCGACCGCGAGGCCGCCATCGTTCGGCGGCACCTGGCGATGGCAGAACACGGTGATGCCCGCGTCCCGCAGCCGGGCCATCGCCGCCGCGGCGAGCAGCCCGTTCTGGAAGCAGCCGCCGGTGAGCAGCACCTGGACGGCGCCCAGCCGCCGCGCCACCGCGACGATCCCCGCCGCCAGCGCGTGATGGAACCCGGCGGCGAGCGCCTCCACCCCGGCCCCGGCCGCCCGCTGCGAGAGCAGGGCGAGCAGCGTCGGCCGCCAATCCAGCACCAGCCGCGGCTCGCCGGCAAGGAGCGGAACCGGCAGCGCCAGGCCCTCGGCCCCGCCGGCGGCGTGTTCCAGCGCCATCGCCGCCTCGCCCTCGAAGCTGGCGCGCTGGCACAGGCCGAGCAGCGCCGCCACCGCATCGAACAGCCGTCCGGCGCTGCTGGTGAGTGGCGCCGCGACGCCGCGCGCCAGCATGCGGCCCAGCACAAGCCGCTCCGCCGGGGCGAAGGCGGCCAGCGGCGCCAGCCCGGTCATCTCCAGCGCGGCGGGCCCATGCAGCGCGTGGAGCACGCCGAGCGCGGCACGCCGGGGCTCGCGCGCCGCCGCATCGCCCCCGGGCAGGCGGAAGCTGGCCAGATGCGCCGCCCGGCGCCAGCGCGGCGGATCGATGGCGAGAAACTCGCCGCCCCACACGGTGCCGTCGCCGCCATGGCCGGTGCCGTCCCACGCCACCGCCAGGAACGGCCCGGCGATCCCGCGATCGACCATGCCGGACAGGGCATGCGCCAGATGGTGCGGCACGCGCACGAGCGGGGCGCCCAGCGTCTCGGCGTGGCGGGTGCTGGCATAGTCCGGATGGCGGTCGCAGGCGATGCGCGCCGGAACCAGCCCGTGCAGCGCCGGCAGGCGCGTGGCGCTGTCGACGAACCGGTCGCGCGCCGCCGCCGTGTCCAGGTCGCCGCCATGGGGGCCGAGAAAAATCCGCCCGCCGAAGCCGGTGGCGACCGCGTTCTTCTGCTGCCCGCCCAGGGCCAGGATCGGCCCATCCGTGCCCGGCCACGCCAATGGCAGCGGCGCGTAGCCGCGCGCCCGCCGCAGCAGCGTCGGTTCCCCGGCGATCACCCGGACCACCGAATCATCCACCGGCCGGGCGATCGGGCGGTCGTGGACGAGGAACAGCTCGGCCATATCCCCGAGCCCGCGCAGCGCCTCGGCTTCGTCGGCGAGGATCGGCCCGCCCGCCGGATTGCCGCTGGTGGCGATGATGGGGACGCCGAGTTCCGCCGCCAGCAGATGATGCAGCGGCGTAGCCGGCAGCATGATGCCGAGACACGGCGTGCCGGCAGCGACCGTGGGCGCGAGCTGGCGCCGCGCCGCCGGCTTCGGGGCCAGCAGCACGATCGGCGCCGCGGGCGAGGTCAGCACCGCGCGCTCCGCGTCGGAGATCTCGGCCAGCGCGGCGGCGGCCTCTGCATCCGCCACCAGCACGGCGAACGGCTTGCGCGGCCGCCGCTTGCGGGCCCTGAGCGCGCGCACCGCGGTGTCGTTGCGCGCATCGGCCAGCAGCTGGAATCCACCCAGCCCCTTCAGCGCGACGATCCGCCCCGCACGCAGCGCCGCTATGGTGGCGGCGAGGGCCGCCGCGCGCGTCGCCAGCACGGCCCCGCTCTGGTCCCATAGCGCCAGCTGCGGGCCGCAATCGGGGCAGCAGAGCGATTCCGCGTGAAACCGGCGCGAGGCGGGATCGGCGTACTCCGCCGCGCAGGCCGGGCAGAGCGGAAACCGGCGCAGCGTGGTGCCGGCGCGGTCGTAGGGCAGCGCCTCGATCACGCTGTAGCGCGGCCCGCAGGCGACGCAGGTGGTGAACGGGTAGCGGTGGCGGCGGTCGGCGGGATCGCGGATCTCGCGCAGGCACTCCGGGCACGTGGCGAGGTCGGCCATCACCACCGCCGAGCAGGCACCCGCCGCCGCGCTCGCCGTGATGGTGAACCCCGCCGCGCCGAGGGACGCCAGGCGGGTGACATGCTGGCGCGTCACCATCGCGTGGGCGGGCGGGGCCGCGGTCAGCTGGTCGAGAAACCCCGCCAGCGCCGCGCTCGGGCCCTCGGCCTCGATCAGCACGCCGGCGCCGTCGTTGCGGACGAAGCCGGCGAGGCCGCTCGCCGCGGCGAGCCGGCAGACGAAGGGACGGAAGCCGACGCCCTGCACGGCGCCGCCGAGCGCGATCCTGAGCCGTTCCCGCGCGGTCGCACCCATCGCCGCTCAGACCTCCAGCTCCAGGCTTTCCAGCCGCAGATGCTGCGCGTCCGGGTCGGCCGGATCGGCGGATAAGGTGATCGTGAGGCACGCGCCCTCGGCCGCGCTGCCGCGTGCCTCGATGGCGAAATGCTCGCGCAAATGCGCCGCCGACAGATGGCTCAGCGCGCCGAGCCGGACCCGCACGCCGCAGACCCGCGCCGCGCCATGCGCCGCCGCCGCCTGGCCGATGCGTTGGATCAGGTCGCGCACCAGACCGGTCTCATGCATCCGCCAGCCCCTCCGCCAGTTCCGCCACGATCAGCGCCGTCGCCGCCGTCACCGAAGCGGCCACCGGCGCGGACAGCGCGGCACCATGCTCGAAGTGCGCCGCTTCGATCGCAAAGATCGTCATCCGCGCCGGCAGCCGGCCGAGCGCGCGCGCCAGCTCCACCGCCTCGGCGAGGCCGAAGCCATGGGTCGAGCCGAGCCCGAGTTCGCGCGGCAGCGGGCCGGACATCGGGTCGAGCCGGTGGATGCGTCCCGGCTGCCCGGCCGGCTCGGTGGCATCGACCAGTACCACCCGCGCCGCGGCGGCCCAGCGATCCAGCAGCGTCAGCGTGTCGCCATCCGCTTCCGCCACCGTCACCCCGGGCAGGCCGCGCGCGGCGAGCCGGCGCACGACATGCAGCCCCACCGCGTCGTCGCCGCGATCGGGGTTGCCGAGGCCGATCAGCAGCGCCGGCCGGGTCATTGCCGCCGCACCGTGAGGCGCAGGAAATGGGTGGAGCAGGAGATGCAGGGGTCGTAGTTGCGGATCGCCTGCTCGCAGTGATCGCGCAGCTCGTGTTCGGGCAGGGCGAGATCGCGCGTGGCGATGAGTCTGAGATCGTCCTCGATGGTCGATTGGTTCTGCGAGGTCGGCGGCACGATCCGCGCCTGCAGGATGCTGCCCTCGGCGTCGAGATCGTAGCGATGATAGAGGATGCCGCGCGGCGCCTCGGTGCAGGCGGCGCCGGTGCTGGCCTGCGGAGTGCCGGCGCGCGGGGTGACGGCCATGGCGGGCGCCGGCGGCGGGGCGTAGGCGGCGATCAGGCCCTCCGCCTCCTCGCAGGCCTGGACCAGTTCCAGCGCGCGCACGACGATGCTGCGGTACGGATTGGTGCAGCCCGGCGCCAGGCCGAGTTCGTCGGCCAGCGCCTGCACCGAGGGGCTCAGCCGGTCATGGTTCAGGTTGAACCGCGCCAGCGGCCCGACCAGGTAGCTGCCGCGCGCGCGCAGCCCCGATTGCAGCGCGGTGGAATGGGCGACGTGGTGTTCGGCGAACGCGTCCTCATACTCGGCCACCGCGATGTCGAGCCCGCGGCTGGAGACGAGCCGCCCCTCGTTCATCGGGTACTCGGTCGGATGGCGCAGCGCGACGAATTCGTAGTCGCGGCCGAAATCGGGAAACGGGAAGGCGGCGACCCAGCGCGCCAGCGCGATCGCGGTGGCGCGCGCCTCTTCCATCGTCGATGCCAGCGGCGCCAGTTCGTCGCGCGTCGGCACGCGGTAGAAGCCGCCGACGCGCACATTCACCGGATGGACCTCACGCCCGCCGAGGAGGCGCAGCAGCGCATTGCCCGCCTTCTTCAGCGCCAGCCCCTGCCGCACCGCCTCGCCATGCACCGCGGCCATGCTGATCGCATCCGGAAAGCCGAGGAAATCGGGGGCGTGCAGCATGACGACGTGCAGGGCGTGGCTCTCGATCCATTCGCCGCAATAGAGCAGCCGGCGCAGCGCGCGCAGCGGCGCATCGAGGCGGATGTCCCAGGCGGCCTCGATCGCGTGCACCGCGCTCATCTGATAGGCGACCGGGCAGATGCCGCAGATGCGCGCGGTGATGTCCGGCGCCTCCGTTCCGGCGCGCCCGCGCAGCAGCGCCTCGAAGAAGCGCGGCGGCTCGAAGATCGCCAGCCGCACGCCGCTCACCGCATCGCCCGAGATGTCGAGTTCCAGCGCGCCTTCGCCCTCGACGCGGGTGAGATAGTCAACCCGGATGGTCTTGGTCGCCATGGGCGTCGCTTTCCTCGCGGAACGGTTCGGCTGCCGCGTTGAAGCTGCGGAAGGCACGATGGATGCTGCGCCGGTCGGCCCCGAGCACAGTCCAGGTGGCGGCGAGCGCGGCGGTATTGGCCGCCTCCGAGGGGCCGAAGCAGCCATAGCAGCCGCGCCCGTAGGCCGGGCAGATCGCGCCGCATCCGGCCTCGGTCACCGGGCCGAGGCAGGGCGTGCCGTGCGCGACCATCACGCAGGACGTGCCGCGTCGCTTGCAGGCGGTGCAGACGCTCTCGTGCGGAATCTCCGGCTTGCGCCCGGCCAGCAGGGCGGAGATCACTTCCAGCAGCTGGGCCTTGTCGATCGGGCAGCCATGCAGCGCGAAATCGACCTTTACGTGCGCCGCAATCGGCGTCGAAGTCGCAAGCGTGCTGATGTAGGCGGGGGTGGCGTAGACCGCGGCGACGTAGTCGGTGACATCGGCGAAATTGCGCAGCGCCTGGATGCCGCCGGCGGTGGCGCAGGCACCAATCGTCACCAGATGGCGCGAGGCGGCGCGCACGGCGCGGATGCGCTCGGCGTCGTGCGCGGTGGTGATCGATCCCTCCACCAGCGAGAGATCGTAAGGGCCTGGGCGCAGGGTGCTGGAGGCCTCGGCGAAGTAGGCGATGTCCACCGCGCCGGCCAGCGCCAGCAGCTCGTCCTCGCAATCGAGCAGCGACAGCTGGCAGCCGTCGCAGGAGGCGAATTTCCACACCGCGAGCGTGGGACGGAGGCGGGTGTGCATCGGGTCAGATCTCCCGCACCGCGAGCCGGGCGGCGATGCGATCATAGGGCAGGACCGGCCCGTCCCTGCAGATGAAATCCGGACCGAACTGGCAGTGGCCGCACAGGCCGACGGCGCATTTCATGTTGCGCTCCATCGACACGAAGATGCGCGCCGCCGCCACGCCCGCCCCGCGCAGCGCGGCGGCGGTGAAGCGTAGCATCACCTCTGGCCCGCACAGCAGCGCCACCGTCGCCGCCGGGTCGAACTGCACCCGGTCGAGCAGCGACGGCACCACCCCCACCGCCCCGTGCCAGGACGCATCCGCGTGATCGACCGTCACCGCGACCGTGACGCCCTGGCGCGTGGCCCACAGCGCGAGCTCGTCGCGGAAGAGCAGCTCCGCCGGGTTGCGCCCGCCATAGAGGATGGCGATGCGGCGATAGCGTCCGCTCGCCGCCAGCGCCTGGTGGATGGCCGGGCGCAGCGGCGCGAGCCCGAGCCCGCCGGCGACGATCAGCAGATCCTGCCCCTCCGCCGCCGCCACCGGCCAGGCGCTGCCGAACGGCCCGCGCAGGCCGAGCATCCCGCCCGGCCGCGCCCGCGCGATCGCCGTGCTGACCGCGCCCACGGCGCGGACGGTGTGGACGTGGCAGGACGGATCGGCGGCATCCCCGCTCAGGCTGATCGGCGCCTCGCCGATGCCGAACGCATAGAGCATGTTGAACTGCCCGGGCGCGAAGCGCGGCACGGCGCCGGCCAGGGGCACGAGCTCCAGCGTGGCGGTATCAGCGGTTTCCGCCCGCACGGCCCGCACCCGCCAGAGCGCCGGCAGCATCGGGTCCGCTGCCGAAGCAGGCGTCGCCGAAGCGGGTGCCAATGGCGTGGGCATCTGCGCGCTCATCACGGAAGATGCCCGTAGACGTCCAGCATCTGCCGGCGTGCCGCCTGCATCCGCTGCACCATCACCGGCAGCAGCCGGCGCATCATCTCGTAGCCGAGATGATGATCGGCGTCGCACTTCTCCCGCAGGCAGCGCGCATCGAGGCCGAAGGCGCGGGTCGTGGTGCTGGCGCGCGCATCGAAGCTCCAGCGATAGGGCAGCGCCAGCCAGGACGCGCCGACGAGCTCGCCGGCGCCGAGGGCGGCGATCGTCAGCGGCGGGCGGCCGGGCGTGTGCAATTCCAGCGCCACCCGCCCCTCGCGGATCAGGTAGAATTCATCGGCCGGGTCGCCCTCGCGCAGCAGATACTCTCCCGGTGCGAAGCGCAGATTGCGCGCGCAGCCGGTGAGTTGCCGAGCGAGCGCGGGCTCGAGCCCGGCCAGGAACGGATGCGCGAGCAGCAGGCGTTCAAGGGTTTCCATGCCCCTCCTGCTCCGGTTTCGCGTCGGGCGCGGCGCGGATCGCCGCCGCCTCCGCGGTGATGTCGATCCCCACCGGGCACCAGGTGATGCAGCGCCCGCAGCCGACGCAGCCGGAACTGCCGAACTGGTCGACCCAGTGCGCCAGCTTGTGCGTCAGCCATTGTCGGTAGCGCGCGGATCGGTGCGGCCGCACCGGGCCGCCATGGATGAAGGAGAACTCGGCGGTGAAGCAGGAATCCCAGCGCTTCACCCGCGCAGCCTCGGTCCCCGCCAGGTCCGTGTGGTCGGAAACGGAGGTGCAGAAGCAGGTCGGGCAGACCATGGTGCAATTGGCGCAGGCGAGGCAGCGCGCGGCTACGTCGTCCCAGTGCGGATGCTCGGGACTGGCCTGCAGCGCCTCCTTGAGCCCGGCGCGCTCCAGGGTTCGGCCCATGCCGGCCTCGGTGCGCGCCATCACCGAAGCGGCCGCCGCCTCCGCCTCCGCCCCCGCCGGGCGGGACGGCAGCGTGGCGAGCAGCGCCGCGCCCTCCGCGCTGCCGGCGACGGTGAGGAACTCATGCCGATCGGGCCCGATCAGCTCGGTCAGCGCGAGATCGAACCCGGACTCAGCGCGCGGCCCGGTGCCCATGGAGACGCAGAAGCAGGTTCCGCCCGCCGTACCGCAATTCACCGCCACCAGGAAGGCGCCGGCGCGCCGCGCCGCGTAGCCGGGATCCTGGTGCGTCCCGCCGAGGAACACGCGGTCCTGGATGGCCACCGCGTGCAGCTCGCAGGCGCGCATGCCGAGGAAGGCGAAGCGCTCCACGGGCGGCGGCTCGGTCTCGATGGTGAACCCGTCCTCGGTGCGGCGCGCGCGCCAGAGTCGTTCCTCAGGCGGGTGCAGGAAGCGCTTCCAGGATTGCGGGCCGACCGCGTAGCCGAACAAAGCGGCGTCGGCGCGCCGTTCCAGCCGGTAGCGCCCGGCCTCCTGACGGTCCGTCCAGCCGGCGGGCAGTGCGCCGATCCCGCTGATCCGGTCATAGACGATCGCGCCCTCGCGCAGCGTCGGGCCGATCACGGAAAATCCGCGCGCGGCGAGCGCGGCGATCAGCGCGTCCAGCCCGGCGGGATCGAGCAGCACCGGCGCACCGGGCAGGGTGGGCGCGCCCATCGCCGCTAGGCCTGCCCGCCGAGGCGCGGCGATCCCGCCGGCGCCGCCGGCCGGGCGGGCAGCGTCCGCACGGGGCCTCCGCTGCCGCATCCTGGTCCCACCATGATCTCGCCGCGCTCGCCCGCCATCGCTCCTGATCCGCTCGGGCACCCTGGCCGCCATGGACGCCGCCGCGGCCCGGGATCATGCTCGTCCGCCGCCGGCGGCGTTGCAAGCGCGATGACGGGCCCGGGCGGCCGGGCCGGGTTCCGCGCCGGGGCGTGATGCCGCCGCGGCGTCGTGCCCCGCGCGATCGCGGCCCTCAGCCCGCTGGCGGATGGCGCGCCAGCCAGTGCCGGGCGATGTCGATGCGGTTGCAGATCCAGACATCGCGGTGCCGCGCGACATGGTCGAGGAAGCGCGCCAGGCCGGCGGCGCGGGCGGGGTGGCCGATGAGGCGGGCGTGCAGGCCGACCGACATCATCTTCGGCGCCTGCGCGCCCTCCGCATAGAGCATGTCGAACGCGTCGCGGTGCCAGGCGAAATAATTGTCGGCCGTGCCGAGGCTGCCCCAGACGAATTTCGTGTCGTTGTTGGTGAGCGAGTAGGGCACGACGAGGTGCGGCTTGCCGGCGACCTCCACGTAAAAGGGCAGTTCGTCGGCGTAGCTGTCGCTGTCGTAGAGGAAGCCGCCTTCCTCGGCGAGCAGGCGGCGCGTGTTCACGCTCGGGGCGTAGCGGCAATACCAGCCGAGCGGACGGCTGCCGAGGCTCGCCGTCAGGCTGGAGACGGCGCGGCGGATGTGCTCGCGCTCCTCCGCCTCGCCGAGCTTGAAATGCTCCACCCAGCGCCAGCCATGGCAGCAGACATCGTTGCCGGAATCGCGGATGGCGGCGGCCAGTTGCGGGTTGCGCTCGATCGCCATGGCGCAGCCGAAGAAGGTGATCGGCAAAGCGCGCTCGGCGAACAGGCGCAGCACGCGCCAGACGCCGACGCGCCCGCCATATTCGAACATCGATTCCGCCGCCAGGTCGCGCCCGCCCGCCGGCACCGGCGAGCTGGCCGCCTCCACCAGGCCCGCATCCGTCTGCCCGTCGCCGAGATCGATGGCGTATTCGGAGCCTTCCTCGACATTGAGGACGAAGTTGAGCGCCAGCCGCGCGCCGCCCGGCCAGTCCGGCTGCGGCGGGGTGCGGCCATAGCCGATGAGATCGCGTTCGCCGTCGCGGATCATGCGGAACTCTCCTGGGCCGGGGTCACAATTGCTGCTCCTCACGCCCGCGCACGAGCTGCGAGAGGCTGACGGCGAGGATCAGCGCGCCGCCATAGAACATGTCCTGCACGAAGGAGCTGACGCCGAGGAAGACCAGGCCGGTGATGCCGGTGACGAGGAAATACACCGCGATCAGCGCGCCGAACGGGTTGAAGCGTCCGGGCACGATGCTGGTCGAGCCGAGGAAGGCGGCGGCGAAGGCGGGCAGCAGGTTGGCCGCGCCGGAGGAGGGGTCCGCCGCGCCCTGCGTGCCGGCATAGAGCACGCCGCCGAACGCGCCCATCAGGCTCGAAGCCAGCAGCGCGCGGCGGCGGATGCGGTCCGTGTCGATGCCCGAGAGCCGCGCCACCTCGCGCCCGCGCCCGACGAACAGCACGCGCCGGCCCATGGCGGTGTGCTCGAACACGTACCAGAGCCCGATGCAGAGCGCGATGGCGTAGTAGAATTCGAGCGGGATGCCGAACAGGCGGCGGACGATGACATAGTCGATCAGCACCGGGTCCAGCCCGCTGATGGTCATCGAGCCGCTGATCCACAGCGTCAGCCCGTGCAGGAACGTGCCGATGCCGAGGGTGACGATGAGCGAGTGGATGCGCATCCCCGTGATCAGCCAGCCATTGATCATGCCGACCCCCCATCCCATCGCCATCGCCGCGAGGATGGCGAGCGGCATCGGCACGCCGAGATCGACGTTGAGCACGGCGATGAGCATGGAGGAGAGCGTCAGCACATAGGCGATGGAGACGTCGAAATCATTGGCGGTGAGCGGGATGATGAGGCCGAGCGTGACCACCACCAGCACCGCCTGCGAGCCGAGCGTGCTGGAGAGATTCGCCCAGGTGAGGAACGTCGTCGGCTCCAGCGCGCCGAACACCACGACCAGGGCGGTGAGTGCTGCGATCAGCCCGTAGCGCTCGGCGATGTCGATCGCCCGGCGCGGACGCGCGGCCTTCCCGGCAGTGGCGGCGGTGGCGGCGCTCATGCGGCGATCTCCGTGTTGGCGTCGCTGGCGTGGTAGCAGGCTTGCGCGATGCGTTCCTTGCTCAGCGTCCCGCCCGCGAGCTCGGCGGCGACGCGTCCGCGCGAAAGGATCAGCACGCGGTCGCAGAGCATGGCGAGCTGCTCATAGTCGGAACTGGCGCAGAGCACGCCGGCGCCGTCCGCGGCGGCGGCGCGGATCGCCCCGAACACGTTCTGCCGCGCGCCGACATCGACGCCCTGCGTCGGCTCGTCGAGCAGGATCAGGCGTGGGCGGGTCTGCAGCCATTTCGCCAGCACGACTTTCTGCGCGTTGCCGCCGGAGAGGGCGGAGAGCGGCAGGGCAGGGCGGTTCGGCACCACCTCGAAGCGCCGGCCGAGCTCGCCGGCGAGCCGCGCCATGCCCCCGCGCGACAGCGCCCAGGCGCGAAACACCGTGTCCAGGACGGGCATGGTGACATTGTCGGTGATCGGCAGCGTGCCGATGGCCGCCGCCGTGGCGCGGTCGCCGGGGATGAGCACGATGCCGGCGCGGATGGCGCGTGCCGGGGTGAGGGTGGCGAGATCCAGCGCGTCGGTGCCGATGACGAGCCGCCCGCGCCGCGCCGGCTGGCCGCCATAGAGCAGATAGGGAACCCGCTCATAGCCCGAGCCGAGCAGCCCGGTGATGCCCACCACCTCACCGCGCCCGATCTCGAGCGAGAGACCGTCGATGAAATCGCCGCTCACCGCCTCGGCGCGGATCGCGCCCGCGGCGGCCAGGGCACCGTGGATCGGCGGGCCGTGGGTCAGCGGCTCGAGATCGCGGCCGATGATCAGCCGCACCAGGTCCGCCTTGCTCGCGCCGCGCGTCTCGATGCTGCCGGCGACGCGGCCATCGCGCAGCACCGTGGCGCGGTCGGTGATCTCCAGCACCTCGTCGACATCGTGCGAGACGAACACGACGCTCGCGCCCTCGGCGACGACGCTGCGGATCAGCGCGAACAGCCGCTCCACGTCGCGGCGTGGCAGGAACGGGGTCGGCTCGTCCAGCACCAGCACGCCGCCGCCCTCCGGCGCCGCCGCGCGCATCTCCTCCACCGCGCGGACGATGGCGAGCAGCGCGCGCTCCACCGCGCCGAGCTTCGCCACCGGCGCCAGCGGATCGAGATCGAGCCCGTAGCGGGCGAAAACGGCGCGCGCGCGGGCCGCTTCGGCCGACCAGGACAGCGCCAGCGCGTGCGAGGCGGCGAGCCGGCCGACCAGCAGGTTTTCCACCACCGACAGCGTCGGCGTCAGCGCCAGGTGCTGATGCACGAAGCTGATGCCGAGCGCGCGGAAGCGGCCGGGGGGCAGCGGCAGTGGCACGCTCTCGCCACGCACCGAAAGCGCGCTGCCCGGATCCGGCGCGTGGTAGCCGGCGAGGACCTTGATCAGCGTGGACTTGCCCGAGCCGTTCTGGCCGAGCAGCCCGTGCACCTCGCCGCGCCAGAGGTGGAAATCGACGCCGTCGAGCGCGCGCTGCCCGCCGAAACTCTTGGACAGGTTGCGGAACGCCAGCGCCTCCGCGGCCATGGCTGCCGCCTTACTGCAGCTTCCAGAGCCTGGCGTAGCCGGCGACGTAGGCATCGCCATAGCCGCGCGAGAGCTCCGGCGGCGTGCCGGCATCCTTCGCGTTGGCTTCGGTGAAGAGATAGAACGGGATGCGCGGATCGGCGACCGGCGCCAGGCCGCACAGGCGGCGCATCTCGTCGTCGATGATGGCGTGGCCGATCCAGTCGAGATTCTCGCCGATATCCATCTCCACCTTGCCCTGCTGGATCAGCCCGAGCACGAACGGTGTGCCGTTGAAGGCGTCGATCTTCACCCGCGCCTCGCTGTGCGTCAGCGTCACCGCCGGCACGACGAACTGGCTCATGCTGTCGTAGATGACGATGATGTAGTTGATGGTGGGATCCGCGAGCAGGGCGGACTGCACGCCGGGTGTGATGCGCGTCGCCCAGTCCACCACGGGAAAGTTCATCGTCTTGGTTTTGCAGTCGGCGCAGTGCTTGAGCTCGTCGGTGATGCCGGCGACCATCGAATCGGTGGAGAGCGGGCCGGTGGAAATCAGCACCAGCGCGTTGAGATGGCCCTTGGTCTGCACCACTGCCCAGTCCACGAGCAGCGCGCCGGCGCGGAAATAGTCGATCGGCACGTCGCCGTCGGCGTATTTCGCCACCAGCGCGGATTGTTCGAGGCCGTTATAGTGCGAGGCGATGACGGGGATCTTCTGCGCCCGCGCCGCCATCACCTGCGGCACCAGCGTGCGCGGGTCGGTGCCGGCGAGCAGATCGATCAGGCTCGCCTTCTGGTTCACCGCCGCGTTCATGCCCTGCACCCATTGCGAGCTCTGGCCCTGGTTTTCCCAGGTGGTGAAGGGAAACCCGACCTTCGCCGCCGCCGCCGCCATCGCCTTCTCGATATTGGCGGTGAACGGGTTGGCGCTGGAGACCGGAATGGAGACGATCGACTTGCCCTTCATGCACTGCCGCGCGTCGAACGCGGGTCCGGCCGCGACGAAGGCCGGCTTGCTCTCGAAGGGCGCAAGCCGGCTCTTGAAGAAAGCCAGATCCTCCGCGTGGGCTGCGGTGATGCCGCCCAGAAGCCCCGCGGCGATGGTCAACATGCGTGTCAGTTTCGACATTCTGTCCCCCGGCCTTGTGCCTGATCCTGTGCTCGCTGCGCTGCATCCGGATGGCCGCAGCGTTTTTGCCGTGCGGTGGTGTCGGTCGCAGCTTAGCGGGACTCCCGTCTAGCAACAACGATGCCACGCGCACGCGGCTCAGGACGCGCCGAGGCAGATCGGCCCCTGGGCGCGGATATGCAGGCCGGTGAAGGGTTGCACCGGTGGCGCTCCGGCCGGCGCGCCAGGTCCGCCGAGCTCCGGCGGGCATGTCACCGGCGTTGCCGGCAGCGGCACCGAGCCGATTTCCGCATCGCCGAGCGAGGGTCGGGTCAACGGCGTCGCCGCGCATTGCGGATGGCTGATGCTGCCGCCGATGACATAGATCGTGCACGTCGCTGTCTGCGGGTTCCGGGCCGCGCAGCCGGCCAGCGCCAGCAGCGCGGTGATGGCCATCGCGGTCCTCAGAGAATCGCGCCGTAGTGTCGTCCGCTGCATCGCCCACCTCGGTTCTCGGCACGAAACTATCGCGAAAATCCATCCGGCGCGACCATGGCGTTGGCGCCGGGGGCGGATCTGCTCTAAACGGGTCCGCCGATTGGTTGGACTGATTGCCGCAGGCGAAAGGACCGAGCGACGTGCTGCCGAGACGCCGATGAACCCGCCACGCGCCGCCGCCCGCACGCTTGCGTTCGTCCTGACCACCGACTGGTTCTTCGCCTCGCACTTCCTGGATCGTGCGTTGGCGGCCCGGCGCGCGGGCTGGCGCGTCGCGCTCATCGCCCGCACCGGCGCGGCGACGGCGGCGCTGCGCGCGCAGGGCATCGAGGTGATCGACCTGCCGATCGGCCGCGCCTCGCTCAATCCGCTGGCCGAGGCGCGCGCGGTGGTCGCGCTGTGGCGCATCTATGGGCGGGTTCGCCCGGACCTGCTGCATCACGTGGCGCTGAAGCCGGTGGTCTATGGCAGCCTCGCCGCCCGGCTCGCCGGCATCCGCCATGTCGTCAACGCGCCGATCGGCATGGGGTTCGTGTTTTCCTCGCCGGGCCGGCTGGCGCGGCTGCTGCGCCCGCTCGCGGTGCTGGCGCTGCGCCTGACGCTGGCCCCGCGCGGCAGCGTCGTCGTCTTCGAGAACCCGGACGACCGCGCCGAGATGATCGCAGCGGGCCTGGTCGCGGAGGCGGCGGCGGTGCTGATCCGCGGCGCCGGGGTGGATACCGCGCGCTTCCACCCGACGCCGGAGCCCCCCGAGCCGGTGCGGGTGCTGCTGCCCGCGCGCCTGGTGCCGGAAAAAGGCGTCCACGAGTTCGTCGCCGCCGCCCGCATTCTGCGCGCGCGTGGCGTGGCGGCGGAGTTCCTTCTCGCCGGTGCCCCGGACAGCGACAGCCGGCGGACCATCGCCGAGGCGGATCTGCGCGCCTGGAGCGAGGAGGGCGCGGTGCAATGGCTCGGCCCGGTGGAGGACATGGCCGGGCTGCTGAGCGAGGTCCACATCGTCTGCCTGCCCTCCTACCGGGAGGGTCTGCCGAAAGCGCTGCTGGAGGCGCTCGCCGCCGGCCGGCCGGTGGTCGCCACCGACGTGCCCGGCTGCCGGGAGGCGGTGCATCACGGGGTCAATGGCCTGCTGGTGCCGCCGCGCGATGCCGAGGCGCTGGCCGAGGCGCTGACCCGGCTGATCGGCGACGGACCGCTCCGCGCCGCGTTCGGCGCCGCCGGCCGAAGCCGGGCGGAGACCGAGTTCGCCACCGCGATCGTCTGCCGCGACACGCTCGCCCTCTACGAGGCGATGCTGCCCCGCGCCGAACCGGTCTTGCCCGTTCCGGCATAACCGGTTAGCGCGGAAACCATCCCCATAGCAGAACGGAACCGATCGATGCTGACACGGACCGACACTCTCGAAACCGATCTGTTCGAGCCCTTCGCGCTCGGCCCGATCACGCTCGCCAACCGCGTCGTCATGGCCCCGCTCACCCGCGCGCGCGCCGGCGCGGGGGACGTGCCGACGGCGATGAACGCGGCCTATTACGCGCAGCGCGCCTCCGCCGGGCTGATCGTCAGCGAGGCCTCGCCGGTCTCGCCGCAGGGCAAGGGCTTCGCCTGGACGCCCGGCATCCACACGCCCGAGCAGGTTGCGGGCTGGCGCGGGATCACCGACGCGGTGCACGCCAAGGGTGGTCACATCTACTGTCAGCTCTGGCATGTCGGGCGCATCTCGCATCCGTCGCTGCAGCCGGACGGGGGGCTGCCGGTGGCGCCATCGGCGGTGCAGCCGAACGGCAAGGCCTTCACCGAGACCGGGTTCCAGCCGATCCCGACGCCGCGGGCCCTGACGCTCGAGGAGCTTCCCGGCATCGTCGAGCAGTTCCGCCACGCCGCCGGCTGCGCCAAGGCGGCCGGGTTCGACGGGGTCGAGATCCACGCCGCCAACGGCTATCTGCTGGACCAGTTCCATCGCGACCGCACCAATCTGCGTACCGACCGCTATGGCGGCACGATCGCCAACCGCGTGCGCCTCACCCTGGAGGTGACCGAGGCGGTGTGCAGCGTGTTCGGCGCCGACCGCGTCGGCATCCGCCTCGCGCCGCTCTCGACGGTGAACGATATTTCCGACAGCAATCCGGAGGCGCTGTTCACCCACCTGGTGAGCGAGCTGAACCGGTTCCGCCTCGCCTACCTCCATGTCGTCGAAGGCATCACCCGCGGTCCGCGCGAGGTCGAGGGCGGCTTCGATCTCGCCACGCTGCGGCGGCTGTTCGAGGGCGTGTACATGGCCAATAACGGCTACACGCGGGAACTGGCGCTGGCGGCGCGGCAGAAGAACAGCGCCGACCTGATCGCCTTCGGCCGGATGTTCATCGCCAACCCGGACCTGGTCGA
>JAKAZO010000054.1 GCA_021815825.1 Pseudomonadota bacterium | reverse complement strand
GCGCGCCGATGATCCCGATCACCGCCCGCCTCAGCCTGGACCCGGCCGAGCTCGAGGAAGCGTTCCTGCGCGCCTCCGGCCCCGGCGGGCAGAATGTTCAAAAGGTGGAGACGGCGGTGCAGCTGCGTTTCGACGTGCGCCGCTCGCCCAGCCTGCCCGAGCCCGTGCGCGCGCGGCTGGTACACCTGGCCGGCCGGCGCATGACCCGCGAGGGCGTGCTGGTGATCACCGCGCAGCGCCACCGCACGCGCGAACGGAACCGGGTGGACGCGCTCGAGCGCCTGATCGCCCTGATCCGCGCCGCTGCCACTCCACCCCCGCCCCCACGCCGCCCAACCCGCCCGACACTCGGGGCCAAGAGGCGCCGGCTGCAGGAAAAATCCGCCCGCGCCGGCGTCAAGCGCCTGCGCGGACGGCCGGCGGAGGAATGAAGCGGTTCGCGGCGTGCTGGTTTCAGAACACCTGCTCGCCGTGCAGCACGATATCGAGCCCCTCGCGTTCCTCCTCGCGGGTGACGCGCAGGCCGATGACGGCATCGGTGATTTTGAGCAGCACCCAGCTCGCGGTGCCGCACCATACGATCGTGGCCGCAACCGCGACCGCCTGAACGCCGAGCAGGTGCAGCCCGCCGACATAGGCGCCGGCCGCGGAGCCGTCGGGGGCCGCGCTCAGCGGGCCGAACGCGAACCAGCCGGTGGCCAGCGTGCCGATGATGCCGCCGATGCCATGCACGCCGAACGCGTCCAGACTGTCATCGTAGCCCAGCGCCGCCTTCAGGCTCGTCGCCGACCAGAAGCAGGCGACGCCGGCGACGATGCCGATGCCCAGCGCGGGCCCCGGCAGCACGAAACCGGCCGCCGGCGTGATCGCCACCAGGCCGGCGACGGCGCCGGAGATCGCCCCGAGGACCGATGGTTTGCCGCGCATGAACCATTCGCCGAAGGCCCAGCTCAGCGTGCCGCCCGCGGCGCTGATCTGCGTGACCAGCACCGCCATGCCGGCGCGGCCATTGGCAGCCAGCGCGCCGCCCGAGTTGAAGCCGAACCAGCCGACCCAGAGCAGCGAGGCGCCGATGACGGCGTAGCTGAGATTCCAGGGCGCCATGTTCTCCTGCCCATAGCCGAGCCGGCGGCCGAGCATCAGCGCGCAGACCAGACCGGACACGCCACAGTTGATCTCCACCACCGTGCCGCCGGCGAAATCGGCGACGCCCATCTGCGCCAGCCACCCGGTCGGCGCCCAGACCCAGTGCGCGAGCGGCGCGTAGACGACGAGCGACCACAGGGTGAAGAACGCGAGCATCGCCGAGAACTTCATCCGATCGGCGCAGCTGCCCGTCACCACGGCCGGCGTGATGATGGCGAAGGCCATCTGGAACATCAGGAACACCGATTCCGGGATGGTCGTGGGCTGGGCCGCGGCGCTGCCGGCGCCGAGGGTGAACGGCCTGTCCCACCCATCGGCAAGTCCGCTCAGGAACAGCCGGGAGAGATCGCCGACCCAGGCATTGCCGTTGGTGAAGGCCAGGGAGTAGCCCGCGACCACCCAGACCACCGTCATCGCCGCGCACAGCATGAACGACTGCATCATCGTCGCCAGCACGTTCTTCTTGCGCACCATGCCAGCGTAGAACAGCGCCAGGCCCGGCACCGTCATCAGCAAGACCAGGATGGTGCTGACCAGGACCCAGGCGACATCGCCCGGAACGATGCGTTGCACGATCTCTTTCCTCCCTCGCAGCGGCTGCAGCGATTCTCAGAACCACGAGGTGCCGGGCCGGCTTTCGCCAGGGCGACGCAGCGCGATAATCCCGAAATCGGCGGCGGAGAGATGCCCCGGGCGGAGGGCGCGGTCAATCACCCAACCCAGGGGGTTCGGGCAGGGCGCCAGCCCCCTACCGCAGCCGCTCGATCCTCGCCCCGCAGGCCGCGAGCTTCTGTTCCACCGCCTCGTAGCCGCGGTCGAGGTGATAGACGCGGTTGACCACGGTCTCCCCGCGCGCGGCGAGGCCCGCCAGGACCAGGGAGACGGAGGCGCGCAGATCCGTCGCCATCACCGGGGCGCCGGAGAGATGCTTCACCCCGCGCACGATCGCCGAGGCGCCGTGGACGTTGATGCGCGCGCCCATCCGGTTCAACTCGGGCACGTGCATGAAGCGGTTCTCGAAAATCGTCTCCGTCACCATCGCCGCGCCCTCGGCCACCGACATCAGCGCCATGAACTGCGCCTGCATGTCGGTGGGAAAGCCGGGATAGGGCTCGGTCATCACGTCCACCCCGTGCAGCCCGTTGGCGCGCCGCGCGCGCAGGCCCTCCGCCGTTTCCGACAATTCCACCCCGGCCTCGGCGAGGATGCGCGCCAGCGCGCCGACATGCGCCAGCCGCGCGCCGCGCAGATGCACCTCGCCCCCGGTGATGGCGGCGGCGCAGACATAGGTGCCGGTCTCGATGCGGTCGGGGACGATGGCGTGGCGCGCGCCGTGCAGCCGGTCCACGCCCTCGATGCGGATGCGGTCGCTGCCCGCGCCCTCGATGCGCGCGCCCATGGCCGCCAGACACGCGGCGAGATCGGCGATCTCGGGCTCGCGCGCGGCGTTGGCGATCACGCTCTCGCCCTCCGCCAGGGCGGCGGCCATGAGCAGGTTCTCGGTGGCGCCGACGGAAGCGAAGGGCAGCACGATGTTCGCGCCCCTGAGCCGGCCGGTGACGCTGGCGTCGATATAGCCGGCTTCGAGGCGGATGTTTGCCCCCATCTGCTCCAGCCCCTTGAGGTGGAGATCCACCGGGCGGGTGCCGATGGCGCAGCCGCCGGGCAGCGACACCCGCGCCTCGCCCACCCGCGCCAGCAGCGGGCCGAGCACGAGCACGGAGGCGCGCATCTTGCGCACGATGTCGTAGGGCGCCTCGGTGCCGGTGATGCGTCCGCCGAGCGCCAGCGCCCGCCGCTCGGGCCCGGTGCGCTCCACCGCGATGCCGTGCTGGGCGAGCAGCTCGGCCATGGTGCCGATGTCGGCCAGGTGCGGCACGTTCTCCAGCACCAGCCGCTCCTCGGTGAGCAGCCCCGCGGCCATCAGCGGCAGGGCGGCGTTTTTCGCCCCGCTGATGGCGATCTCGCCGGCGAGCGGCACGCCACCGCGGATCAGGATGCGGTCCATTGGCCCAGAACTTTCATCACATCAGAGCTTCGGCAGGGCGACGCCACGCTGGCGCATGTATTTCCCGGCCTTGTCGGCGTAGCTGATCTCGCAGGGCGAATCGCCCTTGAGGAACAGGAACTGACAGATGCCCTCGCCGGCGTAGATTTTCGCCGGCAGCGGCGTGGTGTTGCTGATCTCGATGGTCACTTGCCCTTCCCATTCCGGCTCGAGCGGCGTCACGTTCACGATGATGCCGCAGCGCGCGTAGGTGGATTTGCCGAGGCAGATCACCAGCACGTCGCGCGGGATGCGGAAATACTCGACCGTGTGGGCGAGGGCAAAGCTGTTCGGCGGGATGATCACCTCGCCGGCGCGGCGGTCGACGAAACTCTGCGGGCTGAAGGCCTTGGGATCCACCACCGCGGAATCGACATTGGTGAAGATCTTGAAGGCGTCGGCGACTCGCGCGTCATAGCCGTAGGAGGAGAGGCCGTAGCTGATCACGCCCTCGCGCTTCTGGCTTTCGACGAACGGCTCGATCATGCCGTGCTCGCTCGCCATGCGGCGGATCCAGTGGTCGGGCATCACGGCCATGGCGAGGGACTCCGGAACCTGCTCCGCGCCGGTCTAGCCCAACCGCACGGCCCCGGCAAAGGGTGCGACGGGCCCGCCCGCGCCGCGTCCGCCGGCCCGTGCCTGTGCGGCGCGATTGACCTGGATCAACGCATGCCATGCACCGTCGCGTGAGCTTACTTCGTCGTTTCCCAACCGAACGGGAGCGTTGCGAAAATGGAATTTCTTCGTGTGGCGAGCGGGCAGCTCGCAAAGGCGCGGGCCACCGCGTCGTCGGCGCGCCTGTGGCGCGCGGCGCTGCTTCTCGTCGCGCTGGCTGGATGCGCCTCCTTCGGTTCGTACATTTACTATCAGAAGGGTGTGGAGAACCATTCGCAGGGCGATTCCGAACAGGCGATCCGCGACTATACCCATGCGCTGAACTGGGATCCGGACAATTGGCGGGCGCGGAGCAATCGTGCCGTGGCCTACACCGATCGTGGCGACTACGATCTGGCCATCGCCGATCTCGACCTCCTGATCAGCCGCGACCCGAGCCAGCCGGCCTTTTTCGCCAACCGGGCGCGCGCCCAAATGCTGAAGGGCGACACCGCGCGGGCGATCGCCGATTACAGCGAAACCATCCGACTGTCGCCGCGGTCGGCGCGAGCCTTCAACGACCGCGGTCTCGCCTACGCCAGAGCCGGCCACAGCGATCGCGCGCGCGCCGATTTCGAGGCAGCCTTGCGCCTGCGTCCATCCATGTCCATGCCGCATAACAATCTCGCGCTGCTCGATGCCGCGCAGAACGACTTCAAGGCGGCCGAAGCCGAGTCCGCCGAGGCGATCGACCAGGAGCCGGAAGCAGCGGTCTATCTGCGCGATCGCTGCCTCATCCGCACCATGGCGGGGAATTTCACCGCCGCGATGGCCGACTGCAGCCGCGCCGTGGAGATCGCCAACGAGACCAGCACCCACCGCATCATGGGCTATCTGCTGCTCCGGATGAACCGGCCCGATCAGGCCCTGGCCGCGTTCGAGACCGCCTTCAGCCTGGCCCCGTATGGCAGCGAGCCGCCCTTCAACCAGGCGAGGGCGCTCTATGGCCGGGCACTTGCCGAAATGGCGCTCCAGCGCAAGGCGGACGCCGATCGCGACTTCACGGCGGCGCGGCGGCTGGACCCCACGGTGACCGACGACGCCAGCGAACTGCGCCGCTGGGCCGGCCCGGCCCAGCCGATCTGAAAGCGCGTGCCGGCCACCCCCGGGATCCACATTCGTCCACAGCCCACCCCCCTGGCGCGCCGGCGGCAGTGGCCTATGGTCCGCCGCTTCCATGCAAGCCCTCGACACGCCCCTGCTCGGCATCTCCCAGCGCCTGCCGCCCGCCAACCCGCAGGCGGAGCAGGCGTTGCTCGGCGCCCTGCTGGCCAACAACAAGGCCTATGAGCGTGTCGCCGAGTTCCTCGCGGCGGAGCATTTCGCCGATGCCGTGCACGGGCGCATCTACCAGGCGATCGCGCGGCGCATCGAGGCCGGCCAGCTCGCCGACGCGGTGACGCTGCGCGCCGAGCTGGAGCATTCCGGCGTGCTGGACGAGGTCGGCGGCACCGCCTATCTCGCCCAGCTGCTCGGCGCCATGGTCGGCATCATCAATGCCGGCGATTACGGGCGGGCGATCTACGACGCCTGGCTGCGGCGCCAGCTGATCGATCTCGGCGAGGTCGTGGTCAACCGCGCGTTCGGCGCCGAGGCCGAGCTGGCCGCCAAGGACCAGCTCGAAGCCGCCGAGCAGGCGCTCTACGATCTCGCCACCCGCGGCGGCGGCGACGGCGGGTTCGTCAGCTTCGAGCAGGCGCTGGTCGGCGCCATCCACACTGCCGAGCGGGCCTTCCGCCGTTCCGGCCATGTCTCCGGCCTCTCGACCGGGCTGCGCGATCTCGATGCCAAGAGCGGCGGGTTGCACCCGTCCGACCTCGTCATCCTTGCCGGCCGCCCCGGCATGGGCAAGACCGCGCTCGCCACCAAGATCGCCTTCGGCGCTGCCAAGGCGCTGCAGCAGGAGGCGCGTGCCGCCGAGCCGCCGGGCCCGGCGAAGGGGCAGGTGGCGATCTTCTCGCTGGAAATGAGCGCCGAGCAGCTCGCCACCCGCCTGCTCAGCGAGGAGGCGCGGATCAGCGGCGACCGCATCCGGCGCGGCGATATCGGGCAGAAGGATTTCGACCGCTTCGTCCAGGTCAGCCGCGACATCGCCATGCTGCCGATCGCCATCGACGACACGCCGGCGATCACCCTCTCGGCGCTGCGCACGCGCTGCCGGCGGCTCAAGCGCACCAAGGGGCTGGCGCTGGTGGTGATCGACTATCTCCAGCTGATGCGCCCCGCCGCCGGCACGCGGCCGGAGAACCGGGTGCTCGAGATCAGCCAGATCACCCAGGGGCTGAAGGCGATCGCCAAGGAGCTGGCGGTGCCGGTGCTGGCGCTGTCGCAGCTTTCGCGCGCCGTTGAGAGCCGCGACGACAAGCGCCCGCAGCTCTCGGACCTGCGCGAATCGGGCACGATCGAGCAGGACGCGGACCAGGTGCTGTTCATCTACCGCGACGAATACTATCTGCAGCAGCGCGCGCCGAAGCAGATGGCCTTCGAGTCGGAGGACAAGTATCACGACGCGCTGGAAAAATGGCAGCGCGACATGGACCAGGTCTACAACAAGGCCGAATTGTTCATCGCCAAGCAGCGCCACGGCCCGACCGGCAAGGTGGACCTGTTCTTCGAGGCCGAGTTCACCCGCTTCGCCGATCTCGACAGCCACCACCACGGCGATGGCCACGACTGAGCTCTCATCCGGCGCCGTGCTGGAGGTGGATCTCGCCGCCATCGCCGCCAACTGGCACGCGCTCCGCGCCCGCCATCCGGGCGGGGAGGTCGGTGCCGTGGTCAAGGCCGACGGCTACGGGCTGGGCGCGCTGGCGGTGGCGCGGCGGCTGGCCGGCGAGGGCTGCCGCTGCTTCTTCGTCGCCACGCCGGCGGAGGCGCTGGCGCTGCGCGCGGCGCTGCCGGAGCCGGTCATCGTCACCCTGAACGGGCTGGGCGGCGCGGCGGCGGCGCTGGCGGCGGCGGCGATCACGCCGGCGCTGGCGAGCCTCGGCGAGGTCGCGGCCTGGGCCGGGGAGGGGCGGCGGCTCGGCCGCGCGCTGCCGGCCTACCTGCATCTCGATACCGGCATGTCGCGCCTCGGGCTCGATCAGGCCGAGCAGGACGCGCTCGCCGCCGACCCGTCGCCGCTCGATGGCATCGCGCTCCGCGGCCTGATGACCCACCTGGTCTCGGCCGAACGCCCCGACGAGCCGATGAACGCGCTGCAACTGGACCGCTTCGCCGCCGCCCGCGCGCGGCTGCCGGCGGCGCCCGCGAGTATCGCCAATTCCTCGGGCCTGTTCCTCGGGCCTGCGTTCGCCTCCGACCTCGCCCGGCCGGGCGCCGCGCTCTACGGCATCAACCCCACGCCCGGCCAGCCCAACCCGATGCGCTCCGTATTCCGCCTGCGCGCCCGCGTGCTGCAGGTGCGCGCCGTGGGCGCGGGGTCCAGCGTCGGCTACAACGCCATCTGGCGCACGGCGCGCCCGGCCCGCATCGCGACGCTCGCGATCGGCTATGCCGATGGCTGGCCGCGCGCGCTCTCCGGCCGCGGCGCGGCGCATTTTGACGGCGGGGCCGCTCCGCTGGTAGGGCGTGTCTCCATGGACCTCACAACCTGCGACGTCACCGACCTTGCGGCGGTGCGCCCCGGCGACTGGGCGGAGCTGATCGGCCCGCACGCGCCACTCGACGCCGTGGCGGAGGCGGCGGGGACCATCGGCTATGAAATCCTCACCGGGTTCGGCCCGCGCATCGCCCGCGTGGCGGCGTGAACGCGCTGCTCGACGCGCTCGCCGGCACCGGGCGCAGTGCCCTCGCGTTCTGCCGGGTGGCCGGTCAGCTCGCCCTGTTCGGCCTCGCCGGCCTGTTCCATGTCCTGCGCCCGCCCTTCTACGGGCGGATGGTGCTGCGCTCGATGCTGGATATCGGCTATTTCAGCCTGCCGGTGGTGGCGCTGACCGCGATCTTCACCGGCATGGTTCTGGCGCTGCAATCCTATACCGGCTTTGCCCGCTTCTCGGCCGAGGGGGCGATCGCCAACCTCGTCGTGCTGTCGATCACGCGCGAGCTCGGCCCGGTGCTGGCGGGGCTGATGGTGGCCGGACGGGCCGGGGCGGCGATGGCGGCGGAGCTCGGCACCATGCGCGTCACCGACCAGATCGACGCGCTCGGCACGCTCTCGACCAACCCGATGAAATATCTCGTCGTGCCGCGGCTCATCGCCGGCACCCTCGCGCTGCCGCTGCTCGTCGTCGTCGCCGACATTCTGGGCGTCCTCGGCGGCTTCATCATCGCCACCCTCAAGCTCGGCTTCAACAGCGCCACCTATCTGCGCAACACGCTGGATTTCCTGCAGACCGACGACGTCGTCTCCGGCCTGGTGAAGGCTGCCGTGTTCGGCTTCATCATCGCCCTGATGGGCTGCTTCAACGGCTACAACAGCCGCGGCGGCGCCCAGGGCGTCGGCGCGGCGACGACCTCGGCCGTGGTCAGCGCCTCGGTGCTGATCCTCGCCTTCGACTACGTGCTGACCGAGCTGTTCTTCTCCCGATGACGCCGAAACTCCGCGTCCGCGGCCTGCGCAAGGCGTTCGGCGACAAGCAGGTGCTCGCCGGCGTCGATCTCGAGGTCGCCGCCGGCACCTCGATGGTGGTGATCGGCGGTTCGGGCTCGGGCAAGTCGGTGCTGCTCAAATGCATCATCGGCCTGATCGAGCCGGACGAGGGGGTGATCGAGATCGACGGCACCGATCTCGCCGGGCTCGACCGCGAGGCGCGCGACGCGAAGCGCGCGCAGATCGGCATGCTGTTCCAGAACGGCGCGCTGTTCGACAGTCTGCCGGTCTGGGAGAATGTCGCCTTCGGCCTGCTGGCCCGCGGCGCGGTGGCGCGGCGGGAGGCGCGGGCACGGGCCGAAGCGGTGCTGGCGCAGGTCGGTCTCGCCGCCTCGGTCGGCGATCTTTCTCCGTCCGAGCTCTCGGGCGGAATGCAGAAGCGCGTCGGCCTCGCTCGCGCCATCGCCGCCGAGCCGGCGATCATGTTCTTCGACGAGCCCACCACCGGGCTCGACCCGATCATGGGCGCCATCATCGACGGGCTGATCGTCGATTGCGTCAAGCGCCTCGGCTCGACGGCGGTGGCGATCACCCACGACATGGCCTCGGCGCGGCGCATCGGCGACCACGCCGCGATGCTGCACCAGGGGCGCATCGTCTGGACCGACCGGGCGGAGCATCTGCTCGATTCGGGCAACCCGGTGGTCGACCAGTTCACCCATGGCCGCCGCGAGGGCCCGATCCAGATGGAGTTGCGGCGATGAGCGCGGAGGAAGCGCCGGCCGAGCTCGCCCGGTTGCTGGCGGTGATGGCGGCGCTGCGCGACCCTGCCACCGGCTGCCCGTGGGACCGGGCGCAGGATTTCGCCACCATCGCCCCCTACACGATCGAGGAGGCCTACGAGGTCGCCGACGCCATCGGCTGCGGCGATTTCGACGCGCTGGCCGATGAGCTCGGCGATCTGCTGTTCCAGGTCGTCTATCACGCCCGCCTGGCCGAGGAAGGGGGCCGGTTCGATTTCGCCACGGTGACGCGCGCCATCACGGACAAGATGATCCGCCGCCACCCGCAGATCTTCGCCGGCGGTGCGGCGGAGAGCTGGGAGGCGCACAAGGCGGCCGAGCGTGGGGCGCGGGCGGAAAGCGGCGTGCTCGCCGGCGTGCCGGCAGCGCTGCCGGCGCTGATGCGGGCGCAGAAGCTCACCGCCCGCGCCGCGCGCGTCGGCTTCGACTGGCCGGACGCCGAGGCGGTCTTGGCCAAGCTCGACGAGGAGAGCGCGGAAGTGCGGGCCGAACTGGCCGGGCGCGATGCTGCCCGGCTCGCCGACGAGGTCGGCGACCTGCTGTTCGTGGTCGTCAATCTGGCGCGCAAGCTCGGGCTCGACGCCGAGACCTGTCTGCGCGGCGCCAACGCCAAGTTCACCCGCCGCTTCGAGGCAGTGGAGCATCGCCTCGCCGCCGCCGGGCAGGGACCGGCCGATGCCGGGCTGGCGGCGATGGAGGCGGCGTGGCAGGCGGTGAAGCGCGCCGAGCGCACCGCCTGATTTGACACCCGGCGGAAGCGTCGCTACCCCGCCGCGCCAGCCCCTCTTCCCCGCCGGCCGCCGCTGCCGGCCTTCGCGAATGGTTCCGCTCATGTCCGTCAATGCGTTCATCTTCCCCGGCCAGGGCAGCCAGTCGGTCGGCATGGGCCGCGATCTCGCCGCCGCCTTCGCCGCCGCGCGCGAGGTGTTCGAGGAAGTGGACGAGACGCTGCGCCACAAGCTCTCCAAGCTGATGTTCGAGGGTCCGGCCGAAGAGCTGACACTGACCGAGAACGCCCAGCCGGCGCTGCTGGCGCATTCGATGGCGGTGCTGCGGGTGCTGGAGCGGGAGGGCGGCTGGCGGCTCGCCGACAAGGCTGCGGTGGTGGCGGGGCACTCGCTCGGCGAATATTCCGCGCTCGCCGCCGCTGGCGCCTTCACCGTCGGCGAGGCGGCCAGGCTGCTGCGCCTGCGCGGCCAGGCGATGCAGAAGGCGGTGTCGCCAGGCGCCGGCGCGATGGCGGCGCTGCTCGGGGTCGAGCTCGATCAGGCCGGCGAGATCTGCGCCGCCGCGGCCGAGGGGCCGGAGGGCCGCGAGGTGGTCGAGATCGCCAACGACAATGGCGGCGGCCAGGTCGTCATCTCCGGCCATCGCGCCGCCATCGAGCGGGCCTTGGACGTGGCCAAGGCGCGCGGCGTGCGGCGGGCCATGATGCTGCCCGTCTCCGCGCCGTTTCATTGCGCGCTGATGGCCCCGGCCGCGGATGTCATGGCCGAGGCGCTCGCCGAGGCGGCCCTGCGGCCGCCCGCGGTGCCCGTGATCGCCAATGTCTCCGCCGCCAAGGTCACCGAGCCGGCGGCGATCCGGGCGCTCCTGGTGCGCCAAGTGACGGCGACGGTGCGCTGGCGGGAGAGCGTGGCGGCGATGATGGCGCTCGGCGTCGACAGTTTCGCCGAGCTCGGTGCCGGCAAGGTACTGGCCGGCCTGGTCCGGCGCATCGCTCCCGACGCCGCCGCCGCTTCGGCCGGCACGCCGGCGGAGATCGAGACGCTGCTGAAGACGCTGTGAGAGGAGAGACGGCGATGTTCCGACTCGACGGCAGGACGGCGCTGGTCACCGGCGCTTCGGGCGGCATCGGCGCGGCGATCGCCCGCACACTGCACGCGCAGGGCGCTGTGGTGGTGCTCTCCGGCACGCGCGAAGCGGCGCTGGCCAGCCTCGCCGGCGAACTCGGCGAGCGGGCCCATGTCTGCGCCGCGGACCTGCGCGACCCGGCGGCGCCGGATGCGCTCGTCGCCGCCGCCGAAGCGAAGGCCGGACCGGTCGCGATTCTCGTGAATAATGCGGGCCTTACACGCGATATGCTCGCGTTGCGGATGAAGGACGAGGACTGGGCGGCGGTGCTCGATGTCGATCTCACCGCGCCGTTCCGCCTGGCCCGCGCCTGCCTCAAGGGCATGGTCCGCCGCCGCGCCGGGCGGATCATCGGCATTGCCAGCATCGTCGGCGCCACCGGCAATCCCGGCCAGGCGAACTACGCCGCCGCCAAGGCCGGCCTGATCGGCATGAGCAAGGCGCTGGCGCAGGAGGTCGCCTCGCGCGGCATCACCGTGAACGTGGTGGCGCCGGGCTTCATCGCGACGCCGATGACCGATGCGCTGAGCGAGGAGCAGCGTCTCCAGCTCTCGGGGCGGATCCCGCTCGGCCGGCTGGGCGTGCCGGCCGACGTGGCCGCCGCGGTGGCGTTCCTGGCCGCGGAGGAGGCCGGCTGGATCACCGGGGCGACGTTGCATGTCAATGGCGGCATGGCGATGCTGTAACGGGGGTGCCGCAAGGAACGGCGGCGGCCGGTGGCCATGCTGGCGTGGGTGAACAAAGCATGCTAAGCGGCCCGGCGCTTGGTTCCGGGCAGGCTGGTCGGCGGATGATTGCAGCACCGGCAACCGGGGCCTTCCGGAACGGGGGGCGCGGGCCGGGCGACGAATATGTAATGGGCAAGCAGGAGAGCAGGAATCCGATGAGCGAGATCGCCGACAAGGTGAAGAAGATTGTGGTCGAGCACCTCGGGGTCGACGAGTCGAAGGTGACGCCGGAAGCGTCCTTCATCGACGATCTCGGCGCCGACAGCCTCGATACGGTCGAGTTGGTCATGGCGTTCGAGGAGGCGTTCAGCGTCGAGATCCCGGAGGATGCCGCCGAGAAGATCAGCACGGTGAAGGACGCCATCGACTATATCGAGAAGCAGAAGGCGGCCTGAGCGCGCCGGCGACGGCAGCGGGTTGAATGCCGGCAGGGATGGGCGTCAGAGGGGCATGATGGCAATGCGGCGCGTGGTCGTAACGGGCATGGGCATTGCCTGCCCGCTCGGGGTCGGGGTCGAACATGTCTGGCGGCGCCTGATCGCGGGCGAGTCGGGCATCCGGGCGATCCAGGGCTTCGACGTCAAGGATCTGCCGGCGAAGATCGCCGGCCAGGTTCCCCCCGGCAGCCGGGATCAGGGCGGGCTCGATCTCAATGAGTGGATCCCGGTCAAGGACCAGAAGAAGATGGATCGCTTCATCCACTTCACTCTGGTCGCCGGGACCCAGGCGGTGGAGGATTCGGGCTGGCGCCCCGAGACCGAGGACGATCGCTGCGCCACCGGCGTGATGATCGGCTCCGGCATCGGCGGGCTGGAGACGATCTACGAAGGCTCGGTGATGGTCTCGCAGGGCCGGGCGCGGCGGCTGTCGCCGTTCTTCATCCCTTCGGCGCTGATCAATCTCGGCTCCGGGCATCTCTCCATCAAGTACGGCTTCAAGGGCCCGAACCACGCGGTGGTGACGGCCTGCGCCACCGGCGTGCACGCCATCGGCGACGCGGCGCGGCTGATCATGCTCGGCGATGCCGATGTCATGGTCGCTGGCGGCGCCGAGGCGACGGTGTGCGAGCTCGGCATCGCCGGCTTCTGCGCCTCGCGCGCGCTCTCCACCGGCTTCAACGACACGCCGACGCGCGGCTCGCGGCCCTGGGACAAGGACCGCGACGGCTTCGTGATGGGCGAGGGGGCCGGGGTGGTGGTGCTCGAGGAATACGAGCACGCCAGGCGCCGCGGCGCCAAAATCTATGGCGAGGTCGTGGGCTACGGGCTTTCCGGCGACGCGCACCACATCACCGCGCCGGCCGAGGGCCATGAGGGCGCCTTCCGCGCCATGCGCTCGGCGCTGCGCCACGCCGGCATGGCGCCATCCGAGATCCAGTATGTGAACGCGCACGGCACCTCCACGCCGCTCGGCGACGATCTCGAGCTCGACGCCGTGGAGCGGCTGTTCGGCGACGCGTCGCGCACGGTGGCGATGTCCTCCACGAAGTCCGCGGTCGGGCACCTGCTCGGCGCCGCCGGCGCGGTGGAGGCGATCTTCTCGCTGCTGGCGATGCGCGACGGTGTCGCCCCGCCGACGCTCAATCTGGACAACCCGAGCCGGGAGAGCCCGATCGACCGGGTGGCGCACGAGGCCCAGCGGCGGCCGATCAACGCCGCGCTCTCCAACAGTTTCGGCTTTGGCGGCACCAACGCCTCCATCATCTTCCGCGCCGTCTGAAGCGCCTCCCGGCAAGGCGCCGCTTCAGGGTTGGCGCTGGCGTCGCCGTCTCGGCGCCGCCATCCTGCTGGCGGGCGCGCTGGCCGGGGCCGTTTCGGCCGGGCGGACGGCCTGGCGGCAGGCCTATGATCGGCCCGGCCCGCTCGGCACCGCGGCGGACGTCGTGGTGCCGCGGGGCGGCGCCGACGAAGTGGCCGAGGCGCTGCGCCACGCCGGGGTGATCACCGATCCGCGGGCCTTCCGCGCGGCCGTCCTGTTCAGCTTCGGCGCCCCCTTGCACGCCGGCGAATTCCACTTCCCCGCCGGCGCCTCACTGCGCCAGGTGCTGGACATCCTGCACGCCGGCCGGCCGGTGCAGCACAGCCTGACCATTCCCGAAGGCAGCACCGCGCGTCAGATCCTGCGTCTGCTCGCGGCCGCGCCGGCGCTGCCCGGCACGGCCACGCCGCCGCCCGAGGGCGAGGTGCTGCCGGAGACCTATGCCTATAGCTACGGCACCACGCCGGACGCGATCCTCGAGCGCGGGCGCGCGGCGATGGCGCGCGCGCTGGTGGGGCTGTGGGCGACGCGCGCGCCGGGCCTGCCGCTGACCTCGCCGCGCGAGGCGCTGATCCTCGCCTCGATCGTCGAGCGCGAGACCGCCCGCCCGGCGGAGCGGGGGATGGTCGCGGCCGTGTTCCTCAACCGGCTGCGCCAACACATGCGCCTGCAGGCCGATTCCACGGTGGTCTATGCCGCCAGCGCCGGGCTGGGGCGACTCGACCGCGCCCTGACGCGCGCGGATCTCGATCTGGACAGCCCCTTCAACACCTACCGCATCGGCGCCCTGCCGCCGGCGCCGATCGCCAGCCCCGGGCTCGCGGCGCTGCGCGCGGTGCTGCAGCCGGCGAGCTCCGACGCGCTCTATTTCGTCGCCGACGGCAGCGGCGGGCATGCCTTCGCCCGCACGCTGGAGGAGCATCATCGCAACGTCGCCCGCTGGCGGGCGATGACGGACCACGCGCCGGCGCCCTGACTCACACGACAGAACTCATCACGGACCCGGCTGGCGGTGGATGGGATCGACCCAGGCCACCGGCTCCGGCGCTTCCACCGGCTGGATGTCGAGATTGACCACGACGGCCTCGTTGTCGCTGCGCACCAGCACGCATTCGAGCGTTTCGTCGGTGCTGGCGTTGATCTCCTGATGCGGCACATAGGGCGGGACGAAAATGAAATCGCCTGGCCCCGCCTCGGCGACATATTCCAGCCGCTCGCCCCAGCGCATGCGCGCGCGGCCCTTGAGCACGTAGATCACGCTCTCCAGCGCGCCGTGATGATGCGCGCCGGTCTTGGCATTGGCGTGGATGGTGACCGTGCCGGCCCAGATTTTCTGTGCCCCGACGCGGGCGAGATTGATCGCCGCCTGGCGGTCCATCCCCGGCGTCTGCGCCGTGTTCGGGTCGAGCTGGTCGCCCGGGATCACCTTGACGCCGTTGTTCCTCCAGTCGGTCCGCGCTTCCGGTTGCTGGCCCATCCTGGCACTCTCCCCCGTGGATGGACGGAGCGTTGCACATGCGGATGAGCCAGATCAACGCGCGGCGGGCCGGTTCGGGAGCAGAGATCGGGCCATGAGCGCGCCCCCGAGCCAGCCGGCCTCGCCCGACGTCAGCCCCGATCCCGCGCCGGCGCAGCCGGGCCGCGTCGTCGCTGTGCGCGGTCCGGTGCTGGACATCGAGTTCCCGCCCAATGCGCTGCCGCCTCTCGAGGAGGCCCTGGTGGTGGAGTGGGGCGGCCGCGAGACGCTGATCGCCGAGGTCCAGGCGCATCTCGATGCGACCACGGTGCGCGCCATCGCTCTGCAGGCGACGGCCGGGCTGCAGCGCGGCACCAGGGTCGTGTCCACCGGCGGACCGATCACCGTGCCGGTGGGCGAGGCGGTTCTCGGCCGGCTGCTGGACGTGCTCGGAACGCCGCGGGATCTCGGCGCCGCGCTGCCGGCGGAGACCGAGCGCTGGGCGATCCATCGTGCCCCGCCGAGCCTTGCCGAGCAGACTGGCGCGGCCGAGCTGTTCGAGACCGGGATCAAGGTGATCGACCTGCTGGTGCCGCTCGCCCAGGGCGGCAAGGCGGCGATGTTCGGCGGCGCCGGCGTCGGCAAGACCGTGCTGCTGATGGAGCTGATCCATGCCACGGTCGAGCATTACCAGGGGATTTCGGTCTTCGCCGGCATCGGCGAGCGCTCGCGCGAAGGCCACGAGCTGCTCTCGGACATGCGCGGCTCCGGCGTGCTCGGCCGCACCGTGCTGGTCTATGGCCAGATGAACGAGCCCCCCGGCGCGCGCTGGCGGGTCGGGCTCTCGGCGCTGACGATCGCCGAGTATTTCCGCGACCGCAAGCATCAGAACGTGCTGCTGCTGATGGACAACGTGTTCCGCTTCGTGCAGGCCGGCAGCGAGGTCTCCGGCCTGCTCGGACGGCTGCCCTCGCGCGTCGGCTACCAGCCCACCCTGGCCTCCGAGGTCGCCGCGCTGGAGGAGCGCATCGCCTCCGTCGCCGGCGCCTCGATCACCGCCATCGAGGCGGTCTACGTGCCGGCCGACGATTTCACCGACCCGGCGGTGACCGCGATCTCCGGCCACCTCGACAGCGTCATGGTGCTGTCGCGCGCCATGGCCGCCGAGGGCATCTACCCGGCGGTCGATCCGCTCGCCTCCTTCTCGGTGCTGCTCGATCCGCACGTGGTCAGTGCCGAGCACTACGATCTGGCCCAGCGCGTGCGGGAGACGATCGGCCATTACCGCGAGCTGCAGGACGTGATCGCGCTGCTCGGCGTCGAGGAACTCGGCGCCCAGGACCGGCGGATCGTGGCGCGGGCGCGGCGGCTGCAGCGCTTCCTGGCGCAGCCCTTCGCGGTCACCGAGGCCTTCACCGGCACGCCCGGCCGCTCCGTCCGCCTCGCCGACACGCTGGCGGGCGTGCGCGCCATCCTCGAGGGCGAAACCGATGCCTGGCCGGAGAGCGCGCTCTACATGATCGGCGCCTTGAGCGAGGCGAAGCGGCCCAGCGCGGAGGGCGCCGCGCAGGCACCGGCGCCGGCATGAGGCTCCTGATCACCACCCCGACCGCGCTGGTGCTGGACGCCGGGGATGTCGTCTCGGTCCGCGCCGAGGATGAGAGCGGCAGCTTCGGCATCCTCGGCGGGCACGAGGATTTCCTCACCGCGCTGCCGCCCGGCGTGGTCCAGTGGCGCCATGCCGACGGGCGCGCCGCCTGGTGCGCCGTGCGCCGCGGCGTGCTCACCGTCAGCGGCGGGCAGACGGTGGCGGTCGCCACCCGCCAGGCGCAGCTCGGCACCAGCCTCGAAGCGCTGGAGGCGGCGGTGCTGGAGCGGTTCCGCGCCGAGGAGGAGGACGAGCGCGCCGCGCGCGTCGCCGCGCTGCGCCTGCACGCCAAGACGATCCGCCAGATCATCGCCGCGCTGCGTCCGGACTCGAAGGCCGGGCTGGAGCTGGGCGGATGAGCGGGGAGAGGCCGAATGGGGTGCCCGATGGGCTGCCCAATGGTCTTCTGGGCTCCGTGCGCCGCCGCCTGGCGCGGCACCGCCAGGGCGTCGCGGCGGGGGAGCCGAGCTTCGGGCGCTACCTCGCCCAGGTCGGCGTGCTCGGCTGGATCATCGTCGTGCCGACGCTGCTCGGCACCTTCCTCGGCCGCTGGATCGACCAGCGGCTGCATACCGGCATCTTCTGGACCGGGCCGCTGATGCTGGCCGGCGTCGTGCTCGGCTCCTGGTCCGCCTGGCGCTGGATGCACGGGCGATGAGCCGGCTCGCGATTCTCGCCGCCCTGGCCGTGGGCTTCGCCGGCGGGTTGGCGCATTTCGCCCTGCTGGCGCGCAATGCCGCGCTCTATCTCCGCCCGCGCGGGCTGTGGCCGGCGATCGGGCTGCAGGTCGCCCGCCTGGTGCTGACCGGCGCGCTGCTGATCGGTGCCGCCCGGTTCGGCGCCATGCCCCTGCTCGCCGCCGCGCTCGGCCTGTTCCTCGCCCGCCCCGTCGCCATCCGGCTCGCCGCGAGGCGTACGCCGCAATGATCGGCTCGCCGCTCGCCACCAGCGTCGTGTTCCATCTCGGCCCGGTCCCCGTCACCGGGCCGGTGGTGGTGACCTGGGTGCTGATGGCCGGTCTCGCCGGCGGCAGCGCGCTGCTGACACGGCGGCTCGCGCTGCGCCCGGGCCGGGTCCAGGCGGCGCTCGAACTGGTGGTGGCGACGATCGAGGACCAGATCCGCGACACCATGCGGGTCGCGCCCGAGCCCTATCTGCCGCTGATCGGCACGCTGTTCGTGTACATCTTCTTCGCCAACTGGTCCTCGCTGGTGCCCGGCATCGAACCGCCGACCGCGCATATCGAGACCGACGCGGCGCTGGCCTTGATCGTCTTCGTCGCCGTCATCTGGTTCGGCGTCCGGGTCCGTGGCCTGCGCGGCTTCGCCGCCAGCTTCGCCGAGCCGACGATGCTGATGGTGCCGCTCAATCTGCTGGAGACCTTCACCCGCACGTTCTCGATGCTGGTGCGCCTGTTCGGCAACGTGATGAGCGGCGTGTTCGTGATCGGCATCGTGCTGTCGCTGGTGGGGCTGCTGGTGCCGGTGCCGCTGATGGCGCTCGACCTGCTCACCGGCGCGGTGCAGGCGTACATTTTCGGCGTGCTGGCGATGGTGTTCATCGGCGGCGCGGTCAGCGGCGAGACCGGAGCCGGTCCGCAACAGGAGGCAAAAGAATGAACTGGATCGAGGTCGCTAGCATTCTCGGCGCCGCGATCGCCGTCTCGTTCGGCGCGCTGGGCCCCGGGCTCGGCGAGGGCCGCGCGGTGGCGGCGGCGATGGACGCCATCGCCCGCCAGCCGGAGGCCGCCGGCACGCTCTCGCGCACGCTCTTCGTCGGGCTGGCGATGATCGAGACGATGGCGATCTACTGCCTGGTCGTGGCGCTGCTGCTGCTGTTCGCCAACCCGTTCGTGCATTGAGCGATGCATCTCGACGCCTGGACGCTGGCGCTCCAGACCGTCAACGTTCTCGTCCTCGTCTGGCTGCTCGCCCGCTTCCTGTTCCGCCCCGTGGCCGCGCTGATCGCCGAGCGGCGGGCGGCGGCGGAGAAGCTGCTCGACGACGCGGCGGCGGCGAAGCAGCAGGCGGACGCCGCCGCGGCCGAGATGGCGGCGCGGCGGCGGGATTTCGCCGCCGAGGGCGAGCGCCTGCTGGCGGAGGCACGCGATGCCGCCGAGGCCGAACGGGCGCGCCTGCTCGGTCTCGCCCAGGCCGAGGCCGAGGCGCTCCGTTCGGCCGCGCGCACCGGCGCGGCGCGCGAGGAGGCGGCGCTGCGGCGCGCGCTGGAGGCGGCGGCGCGGCGGCTCGCGCTGGCCATCGCCGCCCGTCTGCTCGCACGCCTGCCCGCCGGGACGACGACGCCGGCTCTGCTGCACTCGCTGGCCGCCGACCTCGCGGCGCTGCCCGATGAGGCGCGCAACGGACTGGCCGATGCGTCCGTCCCCGTCGAGGTCGTCAGCGCGGCGCCTCTGGCGGAGGCCGAACGGGCCACCTGCGCCGCCATGCTCGCCGAGGCGACCGGGCGCGCGCCTTCGTTAAGCTTCCGCACGGATCCGACGCTGATCGCGGGGATCGAGCTCTACGGCGCCCATACCGCGGTGCGCAGCTCCTGGCGTGCCGATCTCGACCGCATCGGCCAGGAGTTCAGTCTGGATGACGAGCATGTCTGACGATACCGCGGATCGCTGGCCGGATCGCTGGCTCGGGCGCGCCAGCGCGCGACTCGGCGCCACCCCGCTCGGCACCGAGGCCGAGGAGTTCGGCCGGGTGCAGAGCGCCGCCGACGGCATCGCGCTGGTCACCGGCCTGCCGCACGTGCGGCTCAACGAGGTGCTGCGCTTCGCCCGCGGCGAGCTCGGCTTTGCCCAGACGCTGGAGCGCGACACGATCGGCTGCGTCCTGCTCGACCCGGCCGAGACGGTGGAGGCCGGCGACCTGGTGCGCGGCAGCGGTGCGGTCGTGGAGGTGCCGGTTGGCGAGGCGCTGCTCGGCCGCGTCCTCGACCCGCTCGGCCGCCCGCTCGATGGCCATGGCCCGGTGGTGGCCGCCGCGCATTGGCCGATCGACCGGCCGGCGCCGTCGATCATCGAGCGCGAGCTCGTCACCGAGCCGGTGCAGACCGGCATTCTCACCGTCGATGCGCTGTTCGCTCTCGGCCGCGGCCAGCGCGAGCTGATCATCGGCGACCGCGCCATCGGCAAGACGGCGATCGCGCTCGATACCATCATCAACCAGAAATCCACGGACCTGATCTGCGTCTATGTCGCGGTCGGCCAGAAGACGGCGTCGGTGGCGCGCGCGATCGCGGCGGTGCGCCGGCACGGCGCCCCGGAGCGCTGCATTTTCGTCGTCGCCACCGCCGCCACCCCGCCGGGGCTGCAATGGATCGCGCCCTTCAGCGGCTTCACCATCGCCGAGTATTTCCGCGACCGCGGCCAGCACGCGCTGGTGGTGGTCGACGACCTGACCAAGCACGCCGCGACGCATCGCGAAATCTCGCTGCTGACGCATCTGCCGCCCGGGCGCGAGGCGTTTCCCGGCGACGTGTTCTACCTGCACGCCCGGCTCCTGGAGCGCGCGGCCAAGCTGTCGGCGGCGAAAGGCGGCGGCTCGCTCACCGCGCTGCCGATCGCCGAGACCGACGCCGGCAATCTCAGCGCCTATATCCCGACCAACCTGATCTCGATCACCGACGGGCAGCTCGTGCTCGACCTCAAGCTGTTCCACGCCGGGCAGAAGCCGGCCATCGACATCGGCACCTCGGTCAGCCGCGTCGGCGGCAAGACGCAGGCGCCGGCGCTGCGCGCCGTGACCGGCACGCTGCGGCTGGTCTACGCGCAGTTCCTGGAGCTGGAGATGTTCACCCGCTTCGGCGGCATCACCGATGCGCGGGTGAAGGACCAGCTCGCCCGGGGCGAACGGCTGCGGGCGCTGCTGGCGCAGCCGCAGTTCGCGCCGCTGCGCCTCGCCGACGAGGTCGCCCTGGCGCTGGCGCTGCAGGAGGGGCTGCTCGACGCGGTGCCGACGGAGCGGATCGTGGCCATGCGCGCCGCGCTGCCCGCGTGGCTGGATGCGCATGCCGCCGCCGCCGCGGCGGCGATCGAGGCGACGCGGGCGCTGGACGAGGCCGGGCGGGCGGCGCTGCTGCAGAGCCTCGCCGCGCTGGTGGCGAAATTCGTCGCATGACCGAGCGCCTCGCCGACATCTCCCGGCGCGTCCACAATGTCCGCCAGCTCGAAGCGGTGGTCACGGCGATGCGCGGCATCGCCGCCAGCCGCGCCCAGCAGAGCCGTGCCCTGCTCACGCCGGTGCGCACCCACGCCGGCGTGATCGCCGGGGCGATCGCCGAGGCGCTCGCCCTGCTGCCGTCGCCGGCGCCCCGTGGCGCGGCGCCGGGAACGCCGAGCCTGCTGGTGCTGTTCGCGGCCGAGCAGGGCTTTGCCGGCGCCTTCAACGACCTCATGCTGGACGCCGCGATGCCGGTGGCAGGGGAGCTTTTCCTGATCGGTTCGCGCGGCGCGGTGCTGGCCGAGGAGCGCGGCCTGAAGCCGGCCTGGCAAACGGCGATGGCGCCGCATGTCGACGGGGTGCTGAGCCTCGCCGAGCGCATCGCCGCCGCCCTCTATGAGCGCCTGCCGGCCACGCGCCCGGCCCGGGTCGAGATGCTGTTCCCGGTCTGGACCGCGGGGAGGGGGCTTGCCGTGCAGCGCCGCTCGCTGCTGCCGCTCGACCTCGCCCGCTTCGCCCGCCCGCCGCGCCGCACGCGCCCGCTCACCACGCTGCCGGCGGGACGATTGCTGGAGCAGCTGGCGGAGGAATACGTCTATGCCGAGCTCTGCGAGGCGGCGCTGAGCGCCTTCGCCGCCGAGAACGAGGCGCGCGTCGCCGCCATGGTCGCGGCCAAGGCCAATATCGGGCGCATCCTGGAGGGTCTGGTGGCACGCGAGCGCGCCGTGCGCCAGGAGGAGATCACCGCCGAGGTGGTGGAGCTGGCAGCGGGAGCGGCGGCCGTGACATAGGGTGGGGGCCTATGCTAGAAACGTCCCATGACCCATACGGTGCGCGAAAAACACAGGCTGCTGGCCCGGGTGCGCCGCATCCGCGGCCAGGTCGAGGCGATCGAGCGGGCGCTGGACGAGGAATCCGGCTGCGACAAGGTGATGCACCTCATCGCCGGCGCACGCGGCGCCATGGCCGGGCTGATGGCCGAAGTCGTCGAGGACCATGTGCGCACCCACCTGGTCGACGCCACGCGCCATCCCGGCGCGCTGGACGTGGAGGCAGCGGACCAGCTGCTCGAAATCGTCCGCACCTATCTGCGGTGAGAGACAGGATGGACATGATCGCGCCCGGGGCGCCGGCGCACGCCCATCGCTTCCTGGGCAAGGATCACGCCCGCAACGAGCGGCGCACCTGGGCGGTGATCGTGCTCACTACGGCGATGATGGGGGTGGAGATCGCCGGTGGCGCCGCCTTCGGCTCGCTGGCGCTGATCGCCGACGGGCTGCACATGTCCACCCACGCCGGCGCGATGCTGCTGGCCGCGCTCGCCTTCACCTATGCCCGCCGCCATGCCGAGGACCCGCGCTTCAGCTTCGGCACCGGCAAGCTCGGCGACCTCGCCGGCTACAGCAGCGCCATCGTTCTGGCGATGATCGCGCTGCTGATCGGCTACGAGGCGGTGGCCCGGCTGCTCGCGCCGGTGCCGATCCATTTCGCCGAGGCGATGGCGATCGCCGCCCTCGGGCTCGGCGTCAACGTCGCCAGCGCCTGGCTGCTGGGCGCGGACCATGCCGGGCATCATCACGACCATCATCACGACCATGATCACGCCCACGATCACGCCCATGGGCAGGACCATGAGCACGACCCTGATCACGGCCACGACCACCGCGAGGCGTCGGCGCGGACGCATCGCGACCATGCGATGCGCTCGGCCTTCGTCCATGTCCTGGCCGATGCCGCCGTCTCGGTGCTGGTGATCCTCGGGCTCGGGCTGGCCTGGGGGTTCGGTTGGACCTGGATGGACCCGCTGGCCGGCATCGTCGGCGCGCTGGTGATCGCCAACTGGTCG
>JAKAZO010000053.1:20853-23183 GCA_021815825.1 Pseudomonadota bacterium | reverse complement strand
GGGGCGGCGGCGATGGGGATTTCGCGGCTCTCGGCGCCGGCCTCACCGCCGCCCATCGGCTGCTCCAGCGCCTCCTCCAGCTCCGCCTCGAGCGAAGTCGCCCGCCGCCCGCCCTGCGGGGTGATGCCGAACTGCGGCGCCACCGGCGCCACCGCCGGCGGGGGCTGCGGCTGGCTCTGCTGCTGCGCCTGGTTCATGGCGTTGATGATGCGGAAATAATGTTCCGCATGCTGGAAATAGCTCTCCGCCGTCACCCGGTCGCCCGAGCTGGTGGCGTCGCGGCCGAGCTGCAGATATTTCTCGAACAATTGCTGGGCGGTGCCACGCAGCCGCACCTCCGGCCCGTTGCTCTCGAAAACATGGTTGCGGTTGAGTGGGATGCCGCCGCCATGATGGCGGATACTGGTTCCTCCACCCGTGCCGCCGCCGCTGCCGCCGCGGTGATTGCGTCCGCGCATGCGCTTTATGTTCATTCGCTTGCCGTCATTCTTTCCTGTTCGCGGCCTGCCGGTTCGCGGCTTGCCAATTCGCGACCTGCTTCTGTGTGGCAGGGCTGATGGCGGTTCCCGCCGGCATCCGCCAGCGGCATCCTTCCGAAGCCAATGCCTCAAGCAACGTCCCGTGGTGCACTGCGCGGCGATGCCGAGACCGGCGCGCCCGTCACCGGGCTTGCGGTCACCCCCGAAGCGGGGACTCCGTCGCCAGGGCGACGATTGCTGCCGTGCGCCGGCACGCTACTCGTCTCGCGCCGCGACGCCAAATGTTTTTTTGCCCGTAGCCGCCGCCGGGGACGAATTTGCCGCCAGAATCAGCGCTCGCGCGATGCCGGCGAGGTCGGAGCGTTGTGCCAGCGCGGCGAGCCCGGCGCGCCGCGCCAGCCCGGCCACCGGCAGGGCCTGCCCCTGGCCGAGTTCGAGCACGGCGACCCCGTTCGGGGCGAGCAGGCTGGGCAGGGCCGCGACGATGCGCCGATAGGCATCGAGCCCGTCGGCGCCGCCATCCAGCGCGCGGCGCGGCTCGTAGCGGGCGACCTCCGGCATCAGGCCGGCGATGGCGCCCGATTCGATGTAGGGCGGGTTGCCGAGAACCAGATCGAACCGCCCGGCGATGGGCGCCGCCCAGTCGGCGCAGAGGAAGGCCGCCCGCGGCGCCAGTCCGAGCCGCGCGGCGTTGCCTGCGGCGAGGGAAGCTGCCGCCGGCGACACGTCGACGCCGAGTCCCCAGGCGGCGGGAAATTCGCTGAGGGCGGCGAGCAGCAGGCAGCCGCTGCCGGTGCCGAGATCGAGAATGCGCCGCACCGCGCCGCGATCGGGCCGGGCGGCGAGCGCGGCCTCGATCAGGGTCTCGGTCTCCGGGCGCGGCACCAGCGTCGCCGGCGAGACGGCGAGGTCCAGGCTCCAGAACTCGCGCCGCCCGAGGATCAGCGCCAGCGGCTCGCGCGCCGCCCGGCGGGCGAGCAGGCCGGGCAGGGCCGGGGCCGCGTGCACGGTCCCGGCCGTGAGCAGCAGCGATGCGGGCTCGAGGCCAAGGGCGTGGGCCAGCAGCAGCCGCGCCTCCAGCCGCGCGCTCTCGATGCCCGCCGCCGCCAGCGTGGCCTGCGCCTGCCCGATCAGCTCCCGCGCCGTGCCGCGCATTCAGGCTTCGGCGCAGACGATGTAGTTCACCGCCAGATCGCGCCCCACCCGCCAGCCGCCGAGCCCCGGGATCAGCCCGGCGCTGTCGGCCAGGCGCAGCCCGGCGGCGCCGAGCGCGGCGGCGAGTTCGGCCGGGGTGACGAAGCGGCGCCAGTCATGCGTGCCGGCGGGCAGCAGCCGCAGCACATATTCGGCACCGAGCTTGGCGAACAGGAACGCGCGGCGGGTGCGGTTGAGGGTGGAGAGGAAAACCAGCCCGCCGGGCTCGACCAGCCGCGCCAGCGTGGCGAGGAAGGCCCCGATGTCGGCGACGTGCTCGATCACCTCGAGCGCCAGCACGACCGGGAAGCGCTGTCCCTCGGCCACCAGCGCCTCCGCCGTGCCCTCGCGGTAGTCGAGGTCGAGACCGCACCCGGCGGCATGGGCGCGGGCGGCGGCGATCGCCGCCCCGGCGGCGTCCAGGCCGAGGACGGCGTGGCCATGGCGGGCCAGCGCCTCGGCCGCCAGCCCGGCGCCGCAGCCGAGATCGAGCACGCGCACCGGCGCGGCCCCGAAGCGGCGGCGGATGCGCGCCTCGATCCAGCCGATGCGCGCCGGGTTCATCCGGTGCAGCGGGCGCATCGGCCCGCTCGGATCCCACCAGCGCGCCGCCAGCGCGTCGAAACGCGCCACCTCGGCGGCGTCGACGCTCGCCGC
>JAKAZO010000053.1:0-20753 GCA_021815825.1 Pseudomonadota bacterium | reverse complement strand
CCCAGCGCCCTCTTGCCCAGCGCCCTCTTGCATCGCCCGGCTCCCTCCTGCATCGCTACAAACTGTCCTCGAACCACCGGCCGCGCCGCGCGCGGCGCTCGCCTCGGGAGTCCGCATGGCCCGCATCGTCATGAAGTTCGGCGGCACTTCGGTCGCCGATCTCGACCGCATCCGCAATGCCGCCGCCCGCGTCAAGCGCGAAGTGGCGTCCGGCAACGAGGTCGCGGTGGTGGTCTCGGCCATGGCCGGGGTGACCAACCAGCTCGTGGCCTGGTGCCAGGCGCTCTCGCCGCTGCACGATGCCCGCGAATACGACGCCGTGGTCGCCACCGGCGAGCAGGTCACCGCCGGGCTGCTGGCGGTCGCGTTGCAGGATATCGGGATCGAGGCGCGCTCCTGGCAGGGCTGGCAGATTCCCATCGCCACCGACGACGCACACGGCAAGGCCCGCATCGAGCGTATCGACGGTGAGGAATTGGTGCGCCGCATGGGCATCGGCCAGGTCGCGGTGGTGACCGGGTTCCAGGGCATCGGCCCGGACCGGCGCATCACCACGCTCGGCCGCGGCGGCTCCGATACCTCCGCGGTGGCGCTCGCCGCCGCGCTCGGTGCCGACCGCTGCGACATCTACACCGATGTCGATGGAGTCTACACAACCGATCCGCGCGTTGTTGCGAAGGCGCGCAAGCTGGCTAAGATCGCCTACGAGGAGATGCTCGAACTGGCCTCGGTCGGGGCGAAGGTGCTGCAGACGCGCAGCGTCGAGCTGGCGATGAAGCAGCGCGTGCGGGTCCAGGTCCTCTCCAGCTTCGAGGACGTACCCGGAACGCTCATGGTTGACGAGGACGAAATCGTGGAAAAACAGCTGGTCACCGGCATTGCGTATGCGCGCGACGAGGCCAAGATCACGATGCGCCGCGTGCCCGACCGGCCCGGCGTGGCAGCGGCCATCTTCGGCCCGCTCGCGGCCGAGGGCATCAATGTCGACATGATCGTGCAGAATATCGGCGCCGACGGCACCACCGACCTCACCTTCACCGTCGGCAAGGCGGACCTCGCCCGCGCCCACGCCGCGCTCGATGCCGGGCGCGCCCAGATCGGCTATGCCGAGTACACCACGGATGCGAACGTCGCCAAGATCAGCGTCGTCGGCGTCGGCATGCGCAGCCATGCCGGGGTGGCCAACACCATGTTCCGCACGCTGGCCGAGAAATCCATCAACATCCAGGTGATATCGACCAGCGAGATCAAGGTGAGCGTGCTGGTCGCGGCGGACTACACCGAGCTCGCCGTGCGCGCCCTGCATACCGCCTACGGCCTCGATGCCGCCTGACATCGGACCGGTGATCCCGGACGCCGCGGCGCTCGCCGACGCGCGGGCCTGCTTCGACGCGCTCGCCGCCCGCGGCGCCGGCTTCCTCGGCACCCGCCATGCGATCATGGGCGGGGCGATGAGCTGGGTGAGCGAGCGCCATCTCGTCTCGGCCATTTCCAATGCCGGCGGCTTCGGCGTGCTCGCCTGCGGCGCCATGGGTCCGGACCTGCTCGCCGCCGAGATCGCCGCCACCCAGGCGCTGACCGAGCGCCCCTTCGGCGTCAACCTCATCACCATGCATCCCGAGCTGGAGGCGCTGATCCGCGTCTGCCGCGAGGCCCAGGTTGGCCACGTCGTGCTCGCCGGCGGCGTGCCCAGCGGCGGCGCGGTGCGGGCGGTGAAGGATGGCGGGGCGCGGCTGATCTGCTTCGCGCCGGCGCTGGTGCTGGCGAAGCGGCTGGTCCGGCTCGGCGCCGACGCGCTGGTGATCGAGGGCTCCGAGGCGGGCGGGCATATCGGCCCGGTGAGCCTGACCGTGCTGGCGCAGGAAGTGCTGCCGCATATCCGCGAGGTGCCGGTGTTCGTCGCCGGCGGGCTCGGCCGCGGCGAGGCGATCCTCGCCTACATGGAGATGGGCGCGGCCGGGGCGCAGCTCGGCACCCGCTTCGCCGCCGCCACCGAATCGATCGCCCATCCGCGCTTCAAGCAGGCCTTCGTCCGCGCCGCGGCGCGCGATGCCGTGCCCTCGGTGCAGCTCGACGAGCGCTTTCCGGTGATTCCGGTGCGCGGCCTGGTGAACGAGGGCACGCGGCGCTTTCTCGCGCACCAGGCCGAGACGCGCGAGCGCTTTCTCTCCGGCGAGCTGGACAAGGAGGCGGCGCAGCTCGCCATCGAGCATTTCTGGGCCGGGGCGCTGCGCCGGGCCGTGATCGAGGGCGATGTGGAGCAGGGCTCGGTGATGGCCGGCCAGTCGGTCGGCATGGTCAGCGCGGTTCAGCCGGTGGCCGAGATCATCGAGGAGCTGGTCGGCCAGGCCGCCGCCATCCTGGCCGCGCGCCGGCTCGCCTGCCAGGCGGAGCCCGCCGCGTGACCCCCGCGTCCCCCCCGGGCGCGTCGCCACCGGGACGCTGAGCGGGTGGCGCGCCGGCTGCTGGCGCGGCTGCGCGAAACCATGGCCCGGGCGCGCGCGCCGCTGGCCGAACTGGCCCGCCTGGTCGCGGCCGAGATGGTCAGCGAGGTCTGCTCCATCTACGCGCTGCGCGCCGGCGATCTGCTCGAACTCGTGGCCACCGAGGGGCTGCGCGCGGACGCGGTGGGGCGCACGAGGCTGCGCGTCGGCGAGGGGCTGGTCGGGGTCTGCGCCGCGACCGGCTCGGTGCTGAACCTGCCGGACGCGCAGAACCACCCCGCCTTCGTCTATCGCCCGGAGACCGGCGAGGAGCGCTTCGCCTCGCTGCTCGCCGTCCCGGTGCGCCGGGCCGGGCGCACGCTCGGCGTGCTCACGGTGCAGAACCGCGCCCCGCGCCACTACACCGACGACGAAGTCGAGGTGGTGGAGACGGTGGCGATGATGCTGGCCGAGCTGCTCGCCTCCGCCGGCGCGGCCGAGGGAGCCGAGGAGGGGCTGGGCGCCACCCTGCCGCGCCGCTTCGCGGTGGCGCCGCTGGCTCCGGGCGTGGCGATCGGCCCGGTGCTGCTGCACGGCACCTGGCACGCGCCGCACCGCCTGCTCGCCGACGATCCCGCCGCCGAGCTGGAGCGGCTGACCCAGGCGATGCAGAGCGTGCAGCGCGGGCTCGACGAACTGCTCACCCGGCGCGCGGCGGCGACGGGGGCGGCAGCCGACATTCTCGAGGCCTATCGGCTGATCGCCGCCGACGCCGGCTGGATGCGCCGCGCCGGCGCGGCGGTGCGCGACGGGCTGACGGCCGAGGCCGCGGTGCACCGCGTCGTCGAGGAGATGCGCGAGAGCATGCGCCGCGTCGCCGATCCCTATCTGCGCGAGCGGCTCGCGGATCTCGAGGATCTCGCCGGCAGGGTGCTGGCCGCGCTGAGCGGCGGGCGGAGCGCGATCACGGCGGAGGGCCGGCTGCTGATCGCCCGCCGACTCGGCCCCGCCGACGTGCTGGACTGGCACGCGCGCGGCATCGTCGGCCTCGTCGTCGAGGAGGGCAGCGCCGCCGGGCACGCCGCGATCATCGCGCGCGCGCTCGGCCTGCCCGCCGCCGGCGGCGCGCGCGGCGTGCTCGCGGCGGCGGAGGAGGGCGACGTCGCCATTCTCGACTCCGACGACGGGCACCTCCTGCTCCGCCCCGAGGCGGAAATGAAGCAGACCTATCGCCGCCTGCTGGCGCAGCGGCGCGAGCAGGCGGCGGGCCTGCGCGAATTCGCCCGCCGCCCGGCGACCAGCCGCGACGGGGTGCGGGTGCGGCTGATGCTCAATGTCGGACTGCGTCAGGAGCTCGACCAGCTCGAGGCCACCGGCGCCGAGGGGATCGGCCTGTTCCGCACCGAGATCCCGATGCTCGCCGCCGGGCGCATCCTCGACGTGGCCGAGCAGGCGGCGCTCTATCGCCGCGTGCTCGACGGCGCCGGGTCGCGCCCGGTGCTGTTCCGCACGCTCGATCTCGGCGGTGACAAGCTGCTCACGGAGACGGCGATGGCCGAGGAGCAGAACCCGGCGATGGGCTGGCGGTCGCTGCGCGTCGGGCTGGACCGTCCGGCGCTGCTGCGCCGGCAGCTGCGCGCTCTGCTTCTTGCCGCCAGCGGACGGCCGCTGTCGGTGATGTTCCCGATGGTGGCGACGCTGGCCGAGTTCCGCGCCGCCCGCGCGCTGTTGCTGGCCGAGGCTGCGCGGGTGCGCCCTGGGCCCGAACGGCTGGACATCGGCGCGATGCTGGAGGTGCCGTCGCTGCTGTTCCAGCTCGACGCGGTGCTGGCCGAGGCGGATTTCCTCTCGGTCGGCACCAACGACCTGATGCAGTTCCTGTTCGCCGCCGACCGTGGCGCCGCCGCGCTGGCCGGCCGCTACGACCTGATCTCGCCGCCCGTGCTCGATCTTCTCGCCGATTTGCAGCGCCGCGCCGAGGCAGCCGGCACGCCGGTTTCGGTCTGCGGCGAGGCGGCGGCGCGGCCGGTCGAGGCGCTGGCCCTGATCGCGCTCGGCATCGAGACGCTGTCGATGCCGGCAAACAGCGTGCTGGCGGTGAAGGCGGCGCTGGCGGCGATCGATCTGGGCGCCTTCCGCACCCTGCTCGCGGCGCTGCGCGAGCGCGCGGGCGGCGCGCCGAGCCTGCGCGAACCGCTGGTCGCCTGGCTCCGGGAGCATGGCGTGCCGCTGTGAAAGCATGCGGTAACCCACGGTCTGCTAGACTGGGATGCAGATCACACGCAGGCATGTTGGCTTGGCGGTTGGCAAACGCTCGAGACGAGGCTAAATCCGATGCGAGGTCTCCGCACGGGTCGGGTGCCGGCAGGGTTGTGCCGGCCTCGGCGTTGACGGAGCAGGCAGGATGAGCATGCTGCACGCAGGCAGCGAGGTTTTGGCGACGAGCCAGGCGCTGATGTCGTCCCGGGAGGGGGACATGCCCGAAATTCCGATGGGCGCAAGCCGGGTCGGCGCGGATCTTCAGGCCGCCCGCGACCGGTTGGGGTGGGGCATCGCTGATGTCGCCGCCAGCTTGCGGATACGCGCGCCCTATCTGAGCGCGCTGGAGCAGGGGCGGCTCGGTGATCTGCCGGGCCCGGCCTATGCCGTCGGCTTTCTGCGCACCTACGCCACCTTGCTCGGCCTGGACGCGGACGAGATGGCGCGCCGCTTCCGCGCCGAGGCCGCCGAGGTGAACGGCAAGACGCGGCTGCAATTCCCGGCTCCGGTCTCCGAACGCGGCGTGCCCGCCGGGGCGGTGGTGCTGCTCGGCGTGCTGCTCGCGATCGGCGGCTATTTCGCGTGGTACCGGCTCAGCGGCGACGGCGCCGGGCCGGAACGGATCACGGCACCGCCGGAACGCCTGCTGGCCGCCGATACCGCGCTGCCCGCCCCGCCGGATCGGAGTTCAGCCACCCGCCGGGATGGGACCCCCGCCGCGGCCGGCGCCAACCCGTCCGCCGCCATTCCGTCCGGCACCAGCCCCTCTGGCATCAGTCCCTCTGGCATCAGCTCCTCTGGCCCATCCGCTTCGGGCCCATCCGGGTCTGGCCCATCCGGGTCTGGCCCATCCGACCCCGGCTCATCGGGCGGCGCCGCGACGGCGATGGCCGAGGCCGTTCCCGGCACGGCGCCGCCCAGCCTGCCGCAGGTCTCCGCGACCTCCGCCGCCGCGGCCGTGCCGCCCCCGGGCCAGCGCGGCCTGCCCGCGCCGGCAACGGCTCCCGGGATGCGTGTGGCCGAGGCGGTCAGCCCGGCGCAATTGTCGGCCGGCCACGGCGCCGCTGCCGCCGAGACCGGCGAGACGGTCGGCGAGAGCCGCATCACCCTGCGCGCGGACGCGGATGCCTGGGTCCAGGTCCGCGACCGGCAGGGACAGGTGGTGTTCAATCGCGTGCTGCGCGCCGGCGAGACCTGGCGCGTGCCGCTGCCGCCGGCGGGAGAGCCGCCGCTGCTGCTGACCACCGGCAATGCCGGGCAGACGTCGATCCTCGTCGACGGCGTGCCGGCGCCATCGGTCGGGCGCACCGGCATGGTCCGGCGCGACCTGGTGCTGGATCCGGAACTGCTGCGTCAGGGCAAGCTGCCGGCGCAGGTCGCCACCGCGCGTGGCGGCGCGCATCCGCCGGCCGCCGCCCATCCATAGGGTTCCGGGGCGCGCCGTGGTAGCAGGCGTGAGCCGGCCGCACCTTGATTTTGGCGGCGCGATCGGCCAATGCCCGTTGCCCCTCACCGTGGGATTCACGCCATGAACTATCGCGAGTATCAGCAGATCGTCCGCCGCCGGTCGCGTCAGATCCGGGTCGGGCCGGTGCCGGTCGGGGGCGACGCGCCGATCACGGTGCAGACCATGACCAACACCCCGACGGAGGACGTCGCGGCGACGGTGGCGCAGATCCATCGCGCCGAGCGCGCGGGCGTGGACATCGTCCGCGTCTCCTGCCCGGACCAGGCCTCGACGGCGGCGCTCAAGGACATCGTCCGCCAGGTGCGGGTGCCGGTCGTCGCCGACATCCACTTCCACTACCGCCGCGCCATCGAGGCCGCCGAGGCGGGTGCTGCGTGCCTGCGCATCAACCCGGGCAATATCGGCTCGCCCGAGCGCGTGCGCGAGGTGGTTAAGGCGGCGCGCGACCATGGCTGCTCGATGCGCATCGGGGTCAACGCCGGCTCGCTGGAGAAGCATCTCCTGGAGAAATACGGCGAACCGAACCCCGAGGCGCTGGTGGAATCCGCGCTGGAGCACGCGAAGATCCTGCAGGACCACGATTTCCACGAGTTCAAGATCAGCGTGAAGGCGTCGGACGTGTTCCTCGCCGTCGCCGCCTACCAGCAACTCGCCGAGGTCTGCGACCATCCGCTGCATATCGGCATCACCGAGGCCGGCGGGCGGCGAACGGGGACGGTCAAATCGGCGATCGGCCTCGGCTCGCTGCTGTGGGCCGGCATCGGCGACACGATCCGCGTCTCGCTCTCCGCCGAACCGGAGGAGGAGGTGCTGGTGGGCTGGGAGATTCTGAAATCCCTCGGCCTGCGCCATCGCGGCGTGCGCATCATTTCCTGCCCGTCCTGTGCCCGGCAGGGCTATGACGTGATCCGCACCGTGCAGACGCTGGAGGAGCGGCTCGCGCATATCGAAACGCCGATCACGCTCTCCATCATCGGCTGCGTCGTCAACGGGCCGGGCGAGGCGCTGATGACGGATCTCGGCGTCACCGGCGGCGGCAACGGGCGGCACATGATCTACAGCGCCGGCAAGACCGATCACACCATCGCCGGCGAGGAGATGGTCGAGCACATCGTCGCGCTGGTGGAGGCCAAGGCCGCCCAACTCGCGGCGGCGAAGCCAGCCGAGCCGGTCGCGGCCAAGGCGGCGGAGTGACGCCGCTCCAGCCGATCCGCGGCACCGGCGATCTCATCGGCGAGGACAGCCGGCGGCACCGCCACGTCGTCGAAACCGCGCGCCGCATCGCCGCGACCTATGGCTTCGACGAGTGGGCGACACCGATCTTCGAGAGCACCAGCGTGTTTTCCCGCTCGCTCGGCGAGACGTCGGACGTCGTCACCAAGGAGATGTACAGTTTCACCGACCGCGGCGGCGACCCGATCACGCTGCGCCCGGAGGGAACCGCCGGCGTCTGTCGCGCCCTGGTCTCCAACGGGCTGACGCAGTCGCTGCCGCAGAAAGTCTTCTATGCCGGGCCGATGTTCCGCTACGAGCGGCCGCAGAAGGGGCGCTACCGGCAGTTCCACCAGATCGGCATCGAGCTGATCGGGCCGGCCGAGCCGCTCGCCGATGCCGAGGTGATCGCCTGCGGCTGGTCGATCCTGCGCGCGCTCGACATTGCCGCGGATACCGTGCTGGAAATCAACACGCTCGGCGACCGCGAGAGCCGCGCCGGATACCGCGCCGCGCTGGTGGCGTATTTCGCCGACCATGCCGGGATGCTCTCCGCCGACAGCCGCGTGCGGCTCGAGCGCAATCCGCTGCGCATCCTCGACAGCAAGGACGAAGGCGACCGGCGGCTGATCGCGCACGCACCGGTGATCGGCGAGCATCTCACCGAGAGCGCGCGCCGCTTCTACGACGATGTGCGCCGTCTCCTCGACCGTTTCGGCGTGCCCTACCGGGACAATCCGCGCATCGTACGCGGCCTGGACTATTACGACCACACCGCCTTCGAGTTCGTCACCACCGCGCTCGGCGCGCAGGGAACGGTGCTGGCCGGCGGGCGCTATAATGGGCTGGTGGAGGAGATGGGCGGACCGCCGACGCCTGGCGTGGGCTGGGCGGCGGGCATCGAGCGCCTGTCCATGCTGCTCGCCGGTGCGCCGGAGCCGGCCGCGCCGGTGGCGGTGATCCCCCTCGGCGAGGCTGCCGAGAGCGAGGCGATCGCCGTGATCGAGGCGCTGCGCGGCGCCGGCATCCGTGCCGAGATGGCCTATCGCGGCAACCTCAAACGGCGCATGGAGCGCGCCAACAAGATCGGTGCTCGCGCCGCGGTGATCCTTGGCGAGGACGAATTGGCCCGCGGCGTCGCGCAGGTGAAGGATCTCGCCAGCGGCAGCCAGCGCGAATGCAGCCTCGATGCGCTGGTGGCGAGCCTGGCCGAACCAGGATGACCGTGACCGGACCGGACCTGCTCGGGCTGCTCGGCGCGGCGGTCATCCTCATCGCCTACGGGCTGAACCAGCTCGAACGGCTGGCCTCGAATGATTGGCGCTTTCCCGCGGTCAATCTCGCCGGCTCCGTGATGATCATGATATCCCTTTTCTACGCCTTCAATCTTCCCTCCGTGGTGATCGAGATTTTCTGGATGGCGATCAGCCTGTTCGGCACGCTGCGCGCGCTGCGCCGTTACGTGACATGAGCCTGGACGCCAAGCTCGACCGCATCGTCGCGCGCGCGGAGGAGCTGCGTGCGACGCTCGGCGCGCCGCTGCCGGGCGACGCTTTCGTGCGCGCCTCCAAGGAGCTCTCGGATCTCGAACCGCTGGTGGCGCGCATCGGCGAGCTGCGCGCCGCCGAGCACGGCATGGCGGAGGCGGAGGCGATGCTGGGCGACGCGGAGCTGCGCGAGCTCGCCGAGGCCGAGATCGAGGCCCTGCGTGCCCGCATGCCGGCGCTGCGTCACGAGATCCGCGTCGCGCTGCTGCCGAAGGACGCCGCCGACGATCGCGCCGCGATCCTGGAGGTGCGCCCCGCCGCCGGCGGCGACGAGGCGGCGCTGTTCGCGTCACAGCTCTTCGCCATGTATCAGCACTATGCCCAGCGCCATGGCTGGCGCTTCGAGATTCTCGACTACGCGGACACCGAACTCGGCGGGCTCAAGGAAGGGATCGCCGAAATCAACGGCAAGGGCGTGTTCGCGCGGCTGAAATTCGAATCCGGCGTGCATCGCGTCCAGCGCGTGCCCGCGACCGAGGCGCAGGGCCGCATCCACACCTCCACCGTCACCGTCGCGGTGCTGCCGGAGGCCGAGGAGGTGGACGTGCAGATCGACGAAACCGAGCTGCGCATCGATGTGTTCCGTGCCTCCGGCGCCGGCGGCCAGCATGTCAACAAGACCGAGAGCGCGGTGCGCATCACCCATCTCCCCACTGGCATCGCCGTCTCGATGCAGGAGGAGAAGAGCCAGCACAAGAACCGCGCCAAGGCGCTGAAGGTGCTGCGCGCGCGGCTCTACGAGCGCCAGCGCGAGGCGCTGCACGCCACTCGCGCCGCCGACCGCCGCGCCCAGGTCGGCACCGGCGACCGGTCCGAGCGCATCCGCACCTATAATTTCCCGCAAGGCCGCGTCAGCGACCATCGCATCAACATGACGCTGTACAAGATCGACCGTGTCATGCTCGGCGAACTCGACGAGTTCATCGATGCGCTGATCGCCGAGGACGAAGCGGCCCGGCTCGCGGCGGAGGAGACGACGCCATGAAAACCCACGAAGCGGTGGTGAACGCGCAGTTCGGCGCCCAGGCCAATGCCTATCTCGCCAGCGCGGTGCATGCGAGCGGCGAGGACCTCGCCGCCATCGGCGCCATCGCGGCCGCGCGGCGGCCGGCCGCGGCGCTCGATCTCGGCTGCGGCGCCGGTCATGTCAGCTTCGCCCTCGCCGCGCACGCCGCGCAGGTGACGGCCTGCGACCTCTCCGCCGAGATGCTCACCGTCGTCGCCGCCGCCGCGGCGGAGCGGGGGCTTGCCAACGTCGCGACCCGACAGGGGGTCGCCGAGGCGCTGCCCTTCGCCGATGCCAGCTTCGATTTCGTCGCCAGCCGGTTTTCCGCCCATCACTGGCGCGATCTGCGCGCCGGGCTGCGCGAGGCCGCGCGGGTGCTGCGGCCTGGCGGCATCGCCGTGTTCGCTGATACGGTCGCGCCGCAGGATGCTCTGCTCGACACCGCGTTGCAGGCGATCGAACTGCTGCGCGATCCCTCGCACGTGCGCGACTACGCGCGGGCCGAGTGGGAGACGGCGCTGGCGGAGGCCGGGCTGCGCGTGACGCGGGCGACGGCGCGGCGCCTGCCGCTCGAATTCGCCGCCTGGGTGGCGCGGATGCGCACGCCGGCCGTGCAGGTCGCGGCGATCCGCGCGCTACAGGCAGCGGTTTCGGAGGAGGTGCGGCGGCACTACGAGATCGCGGCGGATGGCAGCTTCGTGCTGGATACGCTGATGCTGGAGTGCGCGCCCGCCTGAGCGCGGGCGATGAAGCCGCCGCCGAGCACGCGATCGCCGTCGTAGAACACGCAGGCCTGCCCGGGCGCGGGCAGGGCCGGCGCATCGAGCCGCACGCGCGCGCCCGCAGCGGTGAGAAAGACCGAGGCCGGCTGCGGCACTTCGCGCGCGCGCAGCTTCACCGTGCAGCGCAGCGGCGCCACCGGCGGCTCGATCAGCCAGTTGAGTTCGGCCAGGCACACGTCGCGCGTGCCGCTCGCCGGCGGCCCGACCACAATGCGCCGCCGGGCAGGGTCGATCGCGGTGACGATCTGGCGCGCGCCGTCGGCCATCGAAGCGGCGCCGAGGCGCTTGCCCTGGCCGACCGTGTAGCCGGCGATGCCGTCGTGCCGGCCGAGCACGCGGCCCTCGGCGGTGACGATCTCGCCCGGCTCGGCGGCCTCGGGCCGCAGCCGCGTCACCAGTTCGGCATACGAGCCGGTCGGGACGAAGCAGAGATCCTGGCTGTCCGGCTTGGCCGCCACCGCCAGGCCGAGCCGGGCGGCCTCGGCGCGCACGGCGGCCTTGTCCGCCATGGCGCCGAGCGGGAACAGGGTGCGGGCCAGTTCGGCGCGGGTGGTGGCAAAGAGGAACCAGCTCTGATCGCGGGCCTTGTCCGCGGCGCGGTGCAGCTCCGGCCCGGCTGCCGTGTCGATACGGCGGACGTAATGGCCGGTGGCCAGCGCCTCGGCGCCCAGATCGTCGGCGAGGGTGAGCAGATCGGCGAACTTGACGCGCTGGTTGCAGCGCACGCACGGCACCGGGGTCTCGCCCGCGGCGTAGCGGTCGGCGAAATCCTCGATCACCGCGGCGCGGAACCGGGCCTCGCGGTCGAGCACGTAATGCGGAATGCCGAGCCCGTCGGCGACGCGGCGGGCGTCGTGGATGTCCTGCCCGGCGCAGCAGGCGCCCTTGCGCGCCGACGCGGCGCCATGGTCGTAGAGCTGCAGCGTGACGCCGATCACCTCGTGCCCGGCCTCGTGCAGCAGCCCGGCGACGGTGGAACTGTCGACCCCGCCGGACATCGCCACCAGGACGCGCATGCCTATCCGCCGAGCAGGTTGCGCGTCGCCGCCGGCAGGCGAACGACCAGCCCGTCCAGCGCCTCGGTGATGACGATCTGGCAGCCGAGCCGGGAGGTTTTTTCCAGGCCGAAGGCGAGGTCCAGCATGTCCTCCTCGTCCTCGGTCGGGCTCGCCAGCTTGGCGAACCAGTCCGGATCGACGATGACGTGGCAGGTCGAGCAGGCGAGCGAGCCCTCGCAGGCGCCCTCGATGTCGATGCCGTGGCGATGGGCGATTTCTAGCACGGACAGGCCGGCGGGTGCATCCACCTCGCGGCGCGTGCCGTCGCGTTCGATGAAGGTCATTGTCGGCATGGCGCGGAGGTAACGGCTTCGGCCGCGGATCTCAAGGCCCGGCCATCGGGGGGACGTCACGCTGCGTGCCGGGCGAGGCGGGCGGCCATCGCGGCATAGGCGTCGGCGAACGCGGCGATGTCGGCGTCGGCCGCGTTCCAGGGCAGGGAGACGCGGATGGCGCAGCGCGCCAGCTCGCCGAGCCCCATGGCGGCGAGCACATGGCTGGCCGCGACCTTGCCCGAGGAGCAGGCGGCGCCGGCGGAGACGGCGATGCCGGCGAGGTCGAGCGCCATCAGCTGCGTCTCGGCGGCGACTCCGGGGAGCGCGAGGCAGGCGGTGTTGGCCAGCCGCGGCGCGGCGGCGCCGATCACCACCGCGCCGGCGGCGCGCGCGGCGGTCTCCGCCGCCTCGCGCAGCGGCGCCAGCGCCGCGGCATCGCCGGCGGCGACGCAGGCGGCGGCAAAGCCGGCGATGGCGGGCAGGGGCGGCGTGCCGCCACGCCGGCCGCGCTCCTGCCCGCCGCCACGGATGAGCGGCGCGAGCGCGGCCGCCGCAGCGGCATCGAGCAGCAGCGCCCCCGCGCCGGCCGGTCCGCCGAGCTTGTGACTGGACAGCGCCAGGCTGGCGGCCCCGAGGGTGGCGAGATCGACCGGCAGGCGTCCCGCCGCCTGCGCCGCATCCACGTGCAGCCTTGCGCCGTGGCGCCGGCAGATCGCGGCGGCGGCGGCGACGGGCTGGATCGTGCCGGTCTCGTTGTTGGCGAGCATGAGGCAGACCAGCGCCGGCGGCCCGGATGCCAGCATCCGCTCGAGCGCGTCGAGATCGGCGATGCCGTCGCCGTCCACCGGCAGGATGTCCGCGTCCGGCGCGGCGGCGCGCACGGCGTCGTGCTCGGTGGCGCCGATGATCACCCGCCGCCCGGCGCCGAGCCCGTGGATGGCCAGCGCGTCGGCCTCGGTGGCGCCGGAGGTGAAGACGAGATTGGCCGTTCCGGTGCCGAAGCGGGCGCTGATGGCCTCACGCGCGGTTTCCAGCCGGTGGCGCGCGGCCCGCCCGGCGGCGTGGACCGAGGACGGGTTGCCCGGCGCCTCGAGCGCGGCGAGAACGGCCGCACGCGCTTCCGGGCGCAGCGGCTCGCTGGCGTTGGCGTCGAGATAGACCATCGCGGCCGGCTATTCCGCCGGCTCGCAGGTCCCGGGCTGCACAGGGCTCGCCTGGTGCTCGGCGGCGATGGCGCCGAGGCGCGCCTCGACCTCGGTCAGCTCGGCGCGGAGGCTCTCGAGATCGCGCAGCAGCGGGTCGATCGCCGCCTCGATCGGGGTGCCATACGGGACGAAGTTGGCGCGCTCGCGCTTGCGCTCGATCCGGCGGGCGGGAATGCCGGCGACGGTGACGCCGGCCGGCACCGGCTGGACGACGACGGCGTTGGCGCCGATTCGCGCATTGTCGCCGATGGTGATGGCCCCGAGCACCTTGGCGCCGGCGCCGATGATGACATTGCGCCCGATCGTCGGGTGGCGCTTGCCGCGCTCGGAGCTGGTGCCGCCGAGCGTGACCTGATGGTACATGTAGACATCGTCGCCGACCTCGGCCGTCTCGCCGATCACCACGCCCATGCCGTGGTCGATGATGACGCGCCGGCCGATGCGCGCGCCCGGGTGGATTTCAATTCCGGTGAGCATGCGGCCGAGATGGGCCAGAAATCGTCCGAGCAGTCGGATTTTGTGGCACCATAGCCAGTGTGCCAGGCGATGCCAGACAATCGCGTGCAATCCTGGATAGCAAAGCAGGACTTCAAGATCGGACCGCGCCGCCGGATCCTTCTCACGATAGGCCCGGATGGTTTCGCGCAAAAACATGAAGGCCATGCGACATTTCCATTATCAAACGGCGGAGGTCCGCCCTATATTGACTGCACCGGCGGGAGGCTTCCGACCATCCCGTGTTTCGGGTCAGGGCGGCAGCAAAGGAGAGACGAACGAGGCGCACCCAGCCTCGCAGCGGCAGGGGTGCCTGTGGCAATTCGAACGATCGGCCTTCCGATGGTCACGGCTTGGCAGTCTCCGTCCAGGTCATTGCGTATCGTGCCAGGTCATTGCGTATCGTGTCGGTCAGATGGGCATGCCGCAAGTCCTGCAAAAGGGGAGAGGCGGAGGGGAGAAATGGGCCGGCGCCGGGCGGAAACGGTCGGAGCGCCGGAAGGGGCAAGGGGTATGGCCGGGGCCACCGGCAGAGCGTGGTGAGTGGCCGACGGTGATGAGTGATCGATGCGTCCGGACCGGTCCGGACGCGAGCAGGAAACGGAAACTGGAACGCGATGCCTGAAGTCATGTTTGCCGGCCCGGACGGGCGGCTCGAAGGTCGCTACCATCATTCCAAGCAGAGTGGCGCGCCTCTGGCGCTGGTGCTGCACCCGCACCCGCTGCATGGGGGGACGATGAATAATCGGATCACCTATGCGATGTACCAGTCCTTCCAGCGGCTGGGCTTCTCGGTCATGCGCTTCAATTTCCGTGGCGTCGGCCGCAGCCAGGGCCGCTATGACGGCGGTATCGGCGAGATCGGGGATGCCGCCGGCGCGCTCGACTGGCTGCAGGCGGTGAACCCGAGCGCCGGCGGGCTGTGGATCGCCGGCTACTCGTTCGGCGCCTTCGTCGGCATGCAGCTGCTGATGCGCCGGCCGGAAGTCTCCGGCTGGGTCAGCGTCGCGCCGCCGGCAAGCCATTATGATTTCGGCTTTCTCGCGCCCTGCCCCTGCGGCGGGCTGATGATCCACGGCGACGCCGACGAGCTGGTGCCCGAGCCCTCGGTCAAGAAGCTGGTCGAAAAGCTCAACACCCAGAAGGGCGTGCGGGTTGATTACCGGGTCTTCGCCGGGGCCGACCATGTCTTCGCCCAGCACGCCGATCAGGTCGCGACGGCGCTGGAGGACCATGTCGGCAAGGCGATGAGCGCCCGCGCCATGCCGCTCGCCGCCGACTGAACCCGCCAGAACCGGTCAGCTCCCGGGTGGACCTCCCGCCCGGGGCTGAGACCGCACGCAGGCGTCTGCTACGCCTCGTGGAATTTCAGCAGCCGCCCGGCGTTGCCCATCACCGCCAGCGTGCCGACATTGTGCAGCACCGCCGCGATCAGCGCCCCTGAGGGGCCCAGCAGCCCGGTCGCGGCCAGTCCGATCACCACCACCGTCCAGCCCAGCCCGACCGCGACATTGGTGTGGATGGTGCTGCGGCAGCGCCGGCTGAGCCGCACGCAGGTCGCCAGGCGGCGGAGATCGTTGCTCATCAGCACGACGTCGGCCGAAGCCAGCGCGACATCGGTGCCCTGCGCCCCCATCGCCACCCCGACCGCGCCCGCCTTCAGCGCCAGCGCGTCGTTGATGCCATCACCGACCACCAGCGGCCGGTAGCCGGCCCGCGTCTCAGCCAGTACGCATTCCAGCTTTTCCTCCGGTAGCGCCTCCGCGCGCACCTCCGTCACGCCGAGCCGCGCCGCGATCGAACGGGCCACGGAGGCACGGTCGCCGGTCAGCAGCAATTGCCGGCGCAGCCCGAGTGCCTTGAGGTCGGCGATCGCGGCGCGGGCCTCGGCGCGCGGCTCGTCGGCCAGCAGCATCCAGCCGAGAAAGCTCTCGCCACGGCCGACGCCGGCGATCGGGCCGTCATGGGCGGGCGGCGGGGGGGCGATCACGCCATGTTCGGCCAGCAGCTCCGGCCGGCCGAGCACGACGGTCTCGTTGCCGAGTCGGCCGACGACGCCGAGCCCGCGCGCCTCCTTGACATCCTCGAGCGGCAGGATCGCACCGAGCGGGGCCAGCGGTGCCAGCGCGCGGCTGACCGGGTGGTTGCTCGCGGCGCCGAGCGCGCCGGCGACGGATTTCAGCGCATCGACATCGACCCCCGGCGCCGCCCGCGCTTCCGCCAGGCGCAGCTGGCCGAGCGTCACCGTACCGGTCTTGTCCAGGATCACGGCGTCGACGCTGGCGAGATCCTCGAGGAAGGCGGCGCCCTTGACCAGGATGCCATGCCGCCCGGCCACCGCGATGGCCGCGATCGAGGTCGCCGGCGCCGCCAGCACCAGCGCGCAGGGGCAGGAGGCGACCAGCACCGCCAGCATGCCCGCCGTGCTGCCGGAGGCGAACCAGACGCCGAATGCGGCCAGCAGCACCAGGATGGTGTAGCGCCCGGCATGGTGTTCGAGCAGGCGGGTGACCGGCGGCTTGGCCTGCTCGGCCTGCTGCATCAGCGCGATCACCCGGCCCAGCGTGGTCTGCCCGCCGACGCGCGTCACCTCCACCTCGAGGACGCCATCGAGATTGAGCGAGCCGCCGAACACCGCGCCCCCCGGGCCGAGCTCGGCCGGCACCGATTCGCCGGTGATCGAGGCGGTGTCGATGCTGGCCATCCCGGTGCGGATCAGGCCATCGGCGGGGATGCGCTCGCCCGGCCGCAGCGCGATGCGGTCGCCGGGGCGCAGCGCCTGCGCGTCCACCTCCTCGGCGCGGCCATCGGCGCCGAGCCGGCGCGCCTTGCCCCTGGTCAGCCGCCCCAGGGCGCGGATCGCCTCCTGCGAGCCGAGCAGGGACCGCTCCTCCAGCACGTGCCCGACGGTCATCACCAGCGGCAGCAGCGCGGCGGTGGTGAGGTCGCCCTCGGCCCAGGCGGCGATGAGGGCGAGCGCGACGAGCTGATCGGTGACGCCGTGCAGGTCCGGATGGCGCAGGCTGTACCAGGCCGCCTGCAGCGCCGGCACGGCGACGAGGAGGGCGGCGAGGCCGGCGACGAGTTCGGCGATGTCGAGCTGGTCCGGCGCCGCCAGCCGCAGCACCGTGGACAGGATCAGCAGCCCGGCGGTGATCAGCGACAGGGTCAGGCGCACCGCCAGCGAGCGCCGCTCGCCCTGGCTCAGCAACCCGGTTTCGGCGAGGGCCGCGCTCATGGCCGCGTTCCTTTGCCGTCACCCGCGGGCGGGGCGGAGGGTGCGGGCAGGGACGGGCCGGGCAGGTAGAGATGGCCGGCGGCGCCGGGCTCGACACTGTCCACCTCGCCCGCCCGGCGCAGCACCGCGCCGACGCGATCGGCGTAGAGCCGGGTCAGAAGTACTTGGCCGAGTTCGCCTTTGAGCTGCGGCGCCAGCGCGGCGATGCGCGCCGCCCGCGCCAGCGCATCGGAGCGGCGTTCCGCCGCCGCGGCCTCGGCGTCGGCCACGATCCGGTGCGCCTGCTGCTCCGCCTTCGCCGCGCTCGTGGTCGCGAAGCTGCGGGCCTCGGCGATGAGCTGGTTGGCGGTCTGCGTCACCGTCAGCACCCGATCGAACGCTGCCTTGGCGTTGCTGGGCAGGGCGGCGGCGAGGTCGATGCGGCTGACGGTGACGCCGAGCCCGGCGCCGGCGGCAGACGGCCGCTCTGATGCGCCGGCGGCGGCGAGCGCGGCCAGGCGCTGGTTCATCGCCCGCACCAGGTCCGCGCGCAGCCGCTCGCGCCCGCCGGACATCCCCGCCTCCTCCGGCCGCGCCACCAGGATCTCGTCGAGATCGCGCGCGGCGCAGACGGCGGCGGCGCTGGCGGCGAAAATCCGCTCCAGCGCCGGGCGCACATGCGCCTCGGCGACGACGAAGGCGAGCGGGTCGCTGATCTGGTAGAACACGGAGGCCTGGAGATGCACGACGCCGCCATCCCCGGTGAGCAGAAAGCCGGCATTGCCGCGCGCGTCGGTGCTGATCTGGAACTCCGGCGGCCGGCCGGCCATCATGAAGCCGTGCTCGTCGAACCGGCTGATGCGCAATTCGATCTGCCGGTCCGCGGCGGGGATCAGCAGCACCTGCTCGATCGGCCGCGGCCAGGCCAGCACCAGCCCGGCGCCCTGCAGCCGGACGATGGCGCCGAGCCGCAGCACCACCGCGCGGCTGTCGGACGGCACGCGGCGGATGTTCGAGCCGGCCCAGGCCACGGCGAGACCGAGCACCAGCAGGAACAGGAAGCGGAAGGCGAGACGGACCGACTGCGCGAGCGGCCCTTCCGGAAGCCTGGCGGGCGCGCTCATGGCTTGGCCGCCGCCGGCTCCGCCTCCCTCGCCGGCCCGTCCACCAGCAGGCGGAAGGGGGCGGCGTCGGTGCGCAGGATCAGGCGCGCGTTGGCGCCGATGATCTGGTCCAGCGCGTCGAAGCTGCGCAGCATCGTGTAGAGATCCGGCGCGCTGGCATAGGCGCGGGCGGCGATGCCGGCGGCCTCGGCGCGCGAATTTGCCTCGACCCCGGCCGCCTCGGTGCGCGCCTTGGCGACCAGGATCCGCGCGTCGCGATCGGCGCCGGCGCGAATCTCGGCGGCCTGGCGCTCGCCCTGGGCCAGACGCTCGGTCGCCACCGTCTGCCGCTCGGCGCGCATCCGCGCCACCGTGGCGGCCAGCGTCTCGGCGGGCAGTGTCAGGCTCTCGATGCCGACCTGGCGGATGGTGATGCCGTAGGCTTGCCGGACCTGCTCCTCCAGCCGCTCACGCAGCCGGCGCTCGAACGCGCCGAGCTGGACCTTGGCCGGATCCGCGTTCACCAGGCTGGCGAGGTCGAAGCCGCTGGCGGTGATTTCGAGGGTCGAGCGGATGAAGCTGCGCAGCTGCTCGGCGGCCTCGTCCGGCTGGTTGCGCACGGCGCGCAGGAACTGGCGGATCGCATCGGGCTCGTCCGGCACCTGCCAGGCGAGATAGGCCTGGACCAGGATGCGCAGCCCGTCACGCGTGCCGACATCCTGTAGCCCGCTCGAAGTGGTGCGCAGGCGGAGATCGACGCGGATCGTGTTCTCGATCGGGGCGGGAATGCGCAGGGCGAGGCCGGGGGCGGTGATGACGCGGACCGGGTTGCCGAACCGGGTCACCACCACCGCCTCGCCCGGACTGACCAGCACCAGGCAGGCGGCGAGCACGGCGACGAGCACGACGAGGAAGGCGACGGCGAACCGCACCGAGGCGCCGAGCCGCCGTGCCGCCGGCGAGACCGGCCCGTCCGGCGGGGCGGCGCCTTCGCCCCCATGCCCATGGTCGTGATCATCGCCGTGATGACCGTGGTGGTGGTGGTGATGGCCGTGCAGGAGCGACATGAGGGAATCCGGAGCGAGGCGTCAGGGAGCGGGGGCGGCGTAGTCGCGCAGGTCCAGCGTCGGCGCCGAGTCGGCCAGCCTTGGGTCGAGCAGCAGCAGCCGGGCGCGGGCGAGGGCCGTCTGCAGGCGCTGCAGCCGCCGGTCGAGCAGGAAGGAGGCCGGCGCGGCGCTCCAGGCGGCGCGGTCCGCGGCGAACAGCGTCTGCTCGGCGCGCGCCTCGCCGACCCGCTCGGCGGCCGCGGCTTCGGCTTCGTCCTGGGTGGTGACCGCCTCGGTCCGCGCCGATTCGAGCCGCTTGGCCAGCGCGCCGTGCTCCTCGGCAACCACGAGGCGGGCCTTGATCTCGGCCGCCTGAACCGCGTGGTAGGCGCCGGCGGCGGCCTGCGGCGGGTGGATCGCCTCGACGATCACGGCCGTCACTTCGAGCCCGGTGCCGAGCGCATCCAGCTCCGCCTGCAGCGCGGCGCGGAACTCGGCGGTGAAGCCGGCGCGGTTCTCACCGAGCACCGCCGGCAGGGTGTGGGCGGCGAAATAGCGCGCGAGCAGCCGCCCGGAGAGGCCGCGCAGCAGCCGTTCCGGCGCCTCGACCCGATAGGCGGCGGCCCGCGCCGAATCGTCGTCGAGGCCGATGCGATAGACCACGCGCAGGTCGGCGACGATGGCCTGGAACCCCAGCCGCCCGCTGCCAGCGGCCTGGCTGGCGACGAGATAGGTCGCCTCCGAGGGATGGACCTGATCCCAGAGCCGGTCCGCGCTCGGCGGCGCCGGTGCCTCCGCGGTGGCCGGCGGCGCGGCGATCGCGCTGTCGGTGGCGGCCGGGCCGGGCACGGTCAGCGTCACCGGAATATCGTGCAGCGTGCCGCGCTCGATGCGGCGCATCACGCCGAGCGGCCAGGGCAGGCGCAGATGCAGCCCCGGCCCGAGCACCTCGACGGGGACGCCGAGCCGCTCATAGATGGCGCGCTCATTGAGTTGCAGCGCCACCAGCCCGCTCAGCCCCCAGCCGAGCAGGGCCGTTCCCAGCGCCACCGGGGGCGCCGCCTGCCAGACGAAGCCGAGCGCCCAGCTGCGGGTGAGGTCGATGCCGAACTGTGCCTCCATCGCGCCGCCGATCGCGGCCGGGCCCGGCAGGCGGGGCTGGATCAGCCGCGCCAGCGCGCTGCGCGCGACCGATTGCGCGTGCTCGGCGGCGGCGAAGGGCAGGAACAGCATGGCCAGCGCCCGCACCGCAAGCTCGGCGGCAACGAGCAGGACCAGCACGCCGACCGCGCGCTCGACCCAGACCGGCCAGACCGGCCCGAGGGCCTGCACCGAAGTGGCGCCGCCGATCAGCAGGAGGGCGGCCAGCGGCACCCGCTGCAGCCAGTGCAGCGATTCGGCCTCGCGCAGCGCGTGCGCCGGCAGGCCGGCCAGCAGCCGCTCCAGCACCAGCACCGGGAACGCGGCCAGCGCCAGAATTGCGCCGCCGAACAGTCCGGCGCCGGGCGGCGGCGCCGGCGCGGCCCGCCATCCGGCAAGCACGGCGGCGGCGGCGAGCAGGGCCAGCGCGCCGCTCGCCACTGCCTGCGGCCAGCCAGCGAGGCCGGCGCGGCCGGCGATCGCGCCCCCGGGGTCCGCCTCGGGTCCGGCTTCGGCC